>CASECF010000084.1 GCA_949286245.1 uncultured Alphaproteobacteria bacterium | reverse complement strand
TGCAACAATGCAATTTACGCTCCTACCCTCGGAACTCGAACAAAATCTCTCTTTCTCGGGCGCAAAATACATCGCTACGGCACTTTACCGTTTTGCAACTTTTCGATATGGATTTTGACGGGACGAGGATCCCAAGGCGTAGTTGTGCTAAATTAAAAAACTTCAAGCGGCGATCGACTTTTTCCGTGTGCCTTTCATTTTTGGATTTTGCTGTTTGTTTGTGGCGGATGCTTGAACGAAGAGGCGTAGCCGAGCCGCTTGATTTATTCACGCACCCGTTATAGTGGCAAAATACTAAAAATCTGCTAGGAGCAATTTTTTATTTATCAAATATATGAAAAATAATTGGAAAATATTAAATTATATATTGACAAATATTTGAAATAAATGTAGAATATGGTCGAGAAACTTGGGAGGTGCGAGTATGATAAAGAAAGAAACAAATAGAGAGCGATTTGTTCGAATTGCAGAAGTTAGAACTCAAAAAATTATTGATATGATTGATTTGCTAGGTAATTGTTCAAATCAATATAATTACGAATATACGCAAAAGGATGTAGAAAAGATGTTTACAGCTATTGAAAGCGCCTTAAAATCAAGTAAGGCTCGATTCACTACAGAAAATTCTAATAAAAATACGCGATTCAAATTTTAAAAAGGGGGATTAAATTTTGGAATGGGATTATAAAAAGCTTCTTCTTGAGTTGTATAACGCTACAGACGCCGATGCATTATATCAGCTTATAGTTGCTTATGGGTTGGATGGCTCTGCCTATTGGAAACCATATGGGGGGAATTTTAATAATGCTGGTACTTTTGAAAATCAGCAATCTTCTCCTGAGAACGCTTTGGTCGAAAAGTTAACCAATTCTATTGATGCTATTTTGATGAAGGAGTGTATGATAAGGGGAATTAATCCTAAAGATAAAAACAGCCCTAAAGTACCTCAAACAATAAATGCAGCCACAAAAATGTTTTTTAACGTTGATAATGGGAAATGGGAAAACATAGTTTCTACAGAAAGAAATAGAATAGCTCAAAATATTCAAATAATACTTACCGGTAATAAAAAAACTCCCAATGTAGCAATTTATGATAATGGCGAAGGGCAAAATCCTTCCAATTTCGAAAGCACATTCCTTTCTATTGCGCGTGGTAATAAAAACGATGTCCCATTCGTTCAAGGAAAATACAATATGGGCTCGACCGGTGCGCTTGTATTCTGTGGAGAGAAACATCGTTATCAACTGATTATTTCAAGAAGAAACTCAGAACTTAATGACAGTGATGGTTTAATTGGTTTTACTCTTGTCCGTAGGCATATATTAACCCCCGAAGAAGAGTCAAAATACAAACTCACTTGGTATGAATATTTAGTTATTGGCGGTGAGGTTCCGTCAATAAATGAAAAACAACTTGATTTAGGATTGAATAAGACTTCATTTAATTGTGGCTCTATTGTTAAATTATATTCTTATCAGTTAACGCATTCTTCTGATGCTACATTGGATTTGTGGCGTGACCTTAATCCTCTTTTGTTTGAATCTGCGTTGCCTATCCTTATTTATGAAAATCGTGGATTTGGTGGACACTCTCCTACAAAAGTTATGTTAGGAAACCGCACAAGATTAGCATTAGACGCAAATGAACATATAGAATTTCAAAAAACTTTTCAAATTAATCTGTTTAACAGTAATATTCCTATTCAGGTATATCTGTTCAATCGTGATACAAAAAATACTGAATTTATTTCAGGGCAATCAGTTGTTTATACCTTAAACGGACAGACTCAAGGTGCTGAACGTAAATCCTTTATCTCGATGGATTTAGGTTTTAGAAACTTGAGAGAATTTTTGCTTGTTTGGGTTGATTGTTCTCAAATAGGGACAACAGCAAGACAAGAATTGTTTATGGCTTCGCGTGATAGATTGAAGCAAGGAAGATTTTAT
>CASECF010000083.1 GCA_949286245.1 uncultured Alphaproteobacteria bacterium | reverse complement strand
GGTAATGGCATGTTGTCTATTCTATTATATGTGTGTTCATAAAAAAACTCCTTTTCTTTTGTTCGACCTTCTCTGGATCCTCTAACTTACTGTAGCAAAGGACTTTTTATGTGTAAAGCTGTAAGCTCTTTGGAACGATCGAACAAGTCGATGATTCTTCTTGTATCTAGAAAACCACGTGTCTAACGCATGGTTTTCAAAACACAAAAAAGCCCTCATTGAAGAGGGCTTTAGAAAATGGCTCCAGCGGTAGGGCTCGAACCTACGACCAATCGGTTAACAGCCGATTGCTCTACCACTGAGCTACGCTGGAACAACTGTTTTACATGATACTTTATTTTTTTTATAAATGCAACTATTTTTTTAAAAAAAATAAAAAAATAAAATTTCTCTTTTTGTAATCTGAATAAAAATTTCCTTTATTTTATTGCAAAGGATCTGCGTATCGTGGCTGATGTAATCGATTTTAAAGCCTTTTTATCTGGTTATTTTTTTGTTGACTTTTTTTATAAAATTGTTAAACTGGAAGAAAAAAGATTGAAACAAAGGAGTTTCTCTATGGATATTGTTTTGTTTGGTTATGGGAAAATGGGTAATTTCCTTTATAAGATTCTCGATCGTGACCCTTTGGTGGATCAGATTTATATTGTGGATCCGTTTCCTAAAAATCCGATTCCCTCAAAAGCTGTTTGGGTTAAAAATTTTGAAGAGATAAAAGACAAACCGTTAGAGGCTGCTTTTATTGCATCTAACAGTATTACGCATGCCGATGTTCTGAAACAGGTTCTTCAGGCTGGAATTCACAATGTTTTTTGCGAAAAACCCATGTGTCTTACTCAGGATGAATACAAGATTATCTCTGATTTTTCTACGCCTCAAACAAAAATAGTTGTCGATTATATTTTGAGATCTTCTCCTGCCGTAATGAAAACAAAGAAAATCCTTGATGAAAAAATAGAAGAGGGATTTAAGTTGAAATGTTGTAATATCCACTACGGAAAGGATAAGACCAAAGATCCTCGTCGTTTTCGAGATGTCGGTGTTTATGAGGAGCTGTATCATCCTTGGGATCTTTGTTTTAACGGTATTTTATTCGGATCTATCAAAAAAATAGATACGTTAAGAAATATTTATACTCCGGATCCGGAAATTGAAAACAGGTGTTTGGCTCAACGCTTTAACTATCTTGTCACAAAAGAAAACGGAGAGAAATTCTTTTTAAATTTGAGATCATCTTTCGGACAGTCATATCAACAAAGATCTTTTATTTTCTTCTTATATCGAGGCAAAGAAAAATGCATTGTATCTTTGATCTTTGATCAAAATAAAGAAGATAAATGTCTTGTCGTTCATCCGGATAATACAACGGAATATTTAACATTTAATGCTCATGACAAACTGGATAGACAAGTTCATGATTCGTTGCGTTATTTTAAGCAAGAAGCAAAAGTCCCTTATTTGCATGAGGCATCTCACTCTCTTCGATTACATACCCTTTTGGAAAAAATGAATCAAACAAAACCGATGGTGACGTCTGCTCTTAGGGAATGTGTTGCCCAAAATCGGTCCCGTTAGATAAATTTTAATATACTTCAAAAAGTTGTGCCCCCTTTGAGACGTGCGAAAAATCTTGTCTACCCCTTAAATATGCTTGACATTTTTGTGATATTCCATTAAAAGAATATCGGAAAATTTAAAGGGTTTATTTGTCATTTAAAAAGGCTTCTTTAATTGTTAATAAGCAAAATATAGCCTTTTTTATTAAAAAATATGATAAATAAAAACTTTAATAACATTATTTATATTGTTGTAATTGAATAAATAATTGTTTTTTGAAGGGATAAAAATGAGTTTTGTTAAAACGCCTGTTAAAGGAATGCCTGAGTATTTACCGACCGATATGGATGTTCGGGAATATGCCATCAGAAAAATTAAAGATACCTATCGCAAATACGGGTTTTCTTTGATTGAAACACCGGCGATAGAACATATCGAGAATTTGACCGGAAAGCAGGGCGGGGAAAACGAACAACTGATTTTTAAGATTTTAAAACGGGGTGAAAAATTAAATGAGTCTTTATCCGTGGGCGTTGATGCTTTGGTTGATAGCGGTCTCAGATATGATTTAACCGTTCCGTTATCTCGTTTTTATGCTAACAATGTTTCTCATTTGCCGACGCCGTTTAAGGCTTTGCAAATTGGCTCTGTTTGGCGGGCAGACAGACCTCAAAAAGGACGATTTAGACAATTTACGCACTGTGATATTGATATTTTGGGCGATAAATCGACCTTGGCAGAGATTGAATTGATTTCTGCAACCGCAGATATGCTCAGTCGGTTTAATTTGGGTCAATTTTCAATTCGGTTAAATGATAGACGTCTTTTGAAAGCCATGGCTTTGTCTTGTGATATGCCGGAAGATCAATTGAATACCGTCTTTATTATTTTGGATAAAATGGATAAAGTGGGATTGACGGGTGTTCAAGAGATGCTGATTGAAGCCGGTCTCAAAAATGAGAGTGTTGAGAAGTATTGTATGCTTTTTCAAAATGCCGATCAATTAACAGATCCGAGTTTTTTAAGCGAACATCAAGTTGATCGTCATATAGATCCGTCTGTTTTGCCGAATTTAAAAGCAATTATGGAAATTGTTGAAAAGAATTTACCTTCGGATGGCCGGATTGTTTTTGATCCGACTTTGGTTCGCGGCATGTCGTATTACACGGGACCTATTTTTGAAATTTCTTTGGAAAAATTTAATTTGTCCGTGGCCGGTGGTGGTCGATATGATGAAATGATCGGAAAATATTTGGGTTCTCCTGTCCCCGCTTGTGGATTTTCAATCGGTCTTGAGCGTATTTTGACGGTTATTAAAGAGAACAACATTCAGCTGGATACACCGCAAACCGGCGTGGCCTTTTTGTTAGAGCAGGGAATTACGAGAGAGCAAATGAGTGAGACACTTTTGAAAGCGAATCAAATGAGAGAAGAGGGAACACGTGTTTTAATCGCTCATAGAAACAATAACGCCAAGTTCCAAAAATCCCAACTATCTGCTTTGGGTTATCAAAAATTCATTGAGATTTTTAAAAAGTAGACGATCAATCTTTTTGGCCTCTCAATCAATTTTTAAAGAATATCTTTTGAGCGAATCTTTTTTTTAAGACAGCGTAAAGTCTTCTCTTTTGAGAAAACTCGACAGAGGGTGTCCGCTGGAAATAAGTTAAGACTTAATTATGATTTTGTATGAGAGCTCATTATATGCTTTACCGTGCTATTAAGCCTACTTTGAGTGTAATTTTCGGTCATTAGGCTTATGGATTGTGGATTTCTTCTCATAAAGAGGATCACACCAGCATAATTTTATTTCTCTCTCATATACGCTCATTTCTGATTTTAATGAAAAATTATGCCCTATTTATAATTGAGCTTAAATTAAAATCAATGTATTTTTTTAAGATATTCATATCTTTTAGGGGAGGGATTGATATCGGAAGAGTTTGTTAGTTGCTTTATTTTGAGGTGATTTTTAAAAAAAATTCTCAAATGATAAAGCTTCTTACTCATAATGTGATGGGGTTTCTCCGTCATTAAACAGTACTTTGTACTTTACAATAAAAAATAGCTACGGCATTATAAAAAGTATTTACAAATAGTTTTTTTTCATGTATCAATTTTCTATGATTTAATATTTTGTAAAGGGAATTTATGATGTCTATTGCATATAAACAAAACGAAAAAGGTGTTCGTCCTTGGGGAACATGGGAAGTCTTGGCCATTTTGGAAAAAGGAATTGTTAAAAGAATTACTGTTTTACCACATTCTTCTTTGTCTCTTCAGCTTCATCATCATCGACAAGAACACTGGTATATAACACTCGGAACGGCTCAAGTCACTTTGGGAGAAGAAAAACGAATACTCTCTTTCGGAGAATCTATTGATATACCCAAAGAAACAAAGCATCGTATCGAAAATTTAACGGACAATCCGGTTGAATTTATTGAGATTCAAACCGGTGAGATTTTGGATGAAAATGATATTGTCCGATTTGAAGATATCTATAATAGAGTTTAAAAAGAAACCGCATTAACCGGATTTTAAATTGATGAGCCATTCGATCATGGTCGTTGTGCTCCTATGTCGTGTGTTGTTCTTGCGTTTTGATAAGCGGTGATTTTCTTGTTAATACAAAGAATAATTGAAGGATCACACAGACTGTTTCTTTTTATTCCGAAAATATTTTATTCGAAAAGGAATTTAATCTTTCATTGACGGATTATCGAGAGGAATGATGAGTGTTTCTGGATCTGAGAATAGAAGAAACACTGGGTTTTTCTCCGTTATTTGACAACGGCGCGGAAAATTCTTCTATATCGCGGAGTAAATTTTGAGTTCTGTGTGAACGACTTTTTTTGACCGTCTCCGGAGAGGGGGTAAGTGGTTTTATTTGAGTTCTGTTTTCTCCTTTTTTCAGATCATCCAAAAGGGAAGTGTGTGTGAGATTTCTTTGATCTGCCGTTATTGTTTGATCAGAATCGCTTTTTTGAGGGCCTCTGCTTTTAACATATTCGATGTATTCAGCCTTAATTTTAGGATCTGCCAGATTCCATCTGGTCAGTTGAGCCGGTTGGTTGGGATCCGGCTTATCCAGATCCAAAGCTTGATCCGTTGATAAATTGCTCAAGTCGTCAATGATATGAGTTATCACGATAATTGTTTTGGTCTCTTTAATCTTATTGAGATAATCTATAAGCGCTTTGGATGTTCCCGGATCTATTCCAGCCGTCACTTCATCTAAAATCAAAATCGGTTGATCTTTCACGAGGGCTCTGGCGAGAGCAATTCGCTTTGCTTCACCTCCCGAAAATGTATTGGCAGATGGATCCAATGAGCGATTTTCATCAATGACATTACGACCGTCCTTTCCATCACCAATGCGAAGAACCTCTTTGATTTCTTCATATTTTTTGAGCTTTTCCTGATAGGCCTTGTCAGTTATGTCTTCCGGAGCCTTTCCTAAAATAAACTCTTTGACCGTGTAGTTTCCGCTTAAAGAAACATTTTGTGAAATATGAGCCACAACATCCAACAAGGCATATTGAGATAACTCTTTTAAATTCTGAGAAATAAATTGACCGTTTTCATAATGTCCGATACACACGTCTCCTCGAGACGGATCATCTTCATGCATTAACAGACCAATCAATCTTGATTTTCCGGCATTACTGGCGCCCCCGATGACGGTGATACCTGCACCTATTTCAAAATCATTTTCGGCACTGAATAACCCCTTGTCTCTTCGATTTCCCTGTCTTGGGATACTTTCTAAACGCTGACTATAATCCTTCATATATGTTTCTTTTAAGTAGGGATTTTCCTTGATTTTTTGATCGAGCTCTTTCTTTAAATTCTCTTGAGCCGCTTCCTCCTCTTTTTCCGGAATTCGATTGGTATAGGCAATATTGTTTAAACGGAAAACAGAGGCTTTAGAGGAAACATTTTCTTTTCCGAATTGAACGCCATAATTTTTTATGTGAACAAACCGTTGATAAGCCTTTGAGGCTAGAGCAATAGATTGCTTACAATCACTAAATACATTGACAATTTTACTCACTGCTCCCGTAATGATTCCAGATGTTATGAGAATACCGGATATTGTGCCTAAAGAAAATTGTGAAGGATTAATCCCTAACATAAGCGGTGTTAGAATGGCAGCTGTAGCCGTGGCAAGTGTTCCAACCCCATACATGAGCCAATATTTTGCATTTTTTTTGTGCAAATTAAAGAGTGATTTATATGATTTTTTTTGAGATTCTTTGATTTCTGTCCTTCGCTCATTGTACATATCCATGTTCTGGTTGTTTGAAACATCTCTTGACGTTTGACGTATATTAGCACGAATCTTCTCATCATTTTTGTTGACCGTGTTGATGGCTTCAATATTTGCTTGGCGTCTCAATCGAGACGTATATTTGGCAACGAGATAGGATCCCGCACATGATACGGCAGTGCTTCCAAGTGATATAAGGGCCGGTAAGGGGGTTGAAAAAATAGGAACCAGTGAGAGAGCTAAAGCCGTATAACCCGGAATTAAATCCCATTTCCTATACACATAAAAAGTGCCGTAGTTAATAACATTTTCCATTTGAGACTGGGCTCTTTCATAGTTGCGAGATTGCCTTTCAATACTGGGAAAATTTTTACGTTCATCCTGCATATGAAGAATAAGAGCATCCACTGTTTTTCGTTGATTATAAGATTTGATATTGTTTGTTAATTCAGAAACAAGAGGATACAAAGCAGATATTCCGGCAAAAGAGTAAATTGCTGCCGTTTCGTCCTTCATCCAATAGGGTAATATTTGTGACAAAACCGCCATACCCGATGAAAGACTGGTTGATGATAAAAGCCAAAACCGAGAAAAAACATGAGAATTCAACATGTCTTTGATTTCGCAAATGCTTTCCTCCTGCGTCTTGGGGTGTCCCGTTTCCGCAAGGTCTGCAATCACCGGTCTTGGAATTTGGTCATTTTTCAGCATTTCAGAGTTGTTTTCTGTCGTTATCTGAGCGTTTACATTTCTTTGCGTGTTCATTTAGAAAGTCCTCTTGAATGGTGAAAAATCAACTTAGTTCAATTGTACTTTAATTTTGACAAAAAGTCAATTAAATTCACTAAAAACCTCGTTAACAATAAAATTGGAAGTAAAATGAGTTTTTGATAAAAAACACTTGATTTTATGTAAAAAAGAGAGTATAAGTTCAGTCCTTATGTCAAAGGACGTAGGGCCGGTTGTTTCACCCCTGGAGGATATGCCGGTTTGTTTCTAACTTTTAAGAAAGAGTATAAAAATGAAAGCTACACAATTAAACGCAGTTAAACGTGAAAAAGCTGGTAAGGGGGCCTCTCGGGCACATCGTCGTTCAGGTCATATTCCAGCCGTTATCTATGGAGATAAGCAAGAACCTGTGATGATCACTCTGGAAGAAAAAGTTTTGACTGCCGAAATGAATAAATCAGGTTTGTGGACACGTCAATTTGAAATTATTGTTGACGGAAAGCATCATCACGTGTTGTGTCAAGATATCCAAAAACATCCTGTTTCCAGCCGTCCGATGCATGCTGACTTTTTGAGAATTTCAAAGAATGCTGAATTGACACTTGATATTCCATTGAGATTTGAAAACGAAGCTATTGCACCGGGTATCAAACTTGGTGGCTTGTTGAACGTTGTTCATCGTACATTGGAAGCGAAATGTACGCCGGATAATATTCCGGAAGCTTTTGTTATCGATTTGTCGAAAGCAGAAATGGGCGATTCCATCACGGCTTTCTCTATTGAGATGCCAAAAGGTGTTAAGTTGACGGCAGAGGAAGATTTTACGGTTGCTACGATTGTTTCGGCTCAAATGTCGGAAACAGCCGAAGAAACAGCTGCTGCCACTGCTTCAGCTGCTGATGCTTCAACAGAGAAGAAAGCTTAAGCACGATGATTTTGTTGGTGGGTTTGGGCAATCCCGGTTCGGAATATGCAAATACCCGTCACAATGTCGGTTTTATGACGGTGGACAGTATTGTTCGCCGTCATTCTTTTTCGACTTTTAAAACTAAATTTAAGGGACTTTTGGCAGAAGGAGAGATCGCAAATGAAAAAATACTGATTCTCAAACCGGAAACTTATATGAACTTGTCCGGTGAAGCAGTGTTAAGTGTTTGCTCATTTTATAAAATAAAACCTGAAAATATTATTGTTTTCCATGATGATATGGATTTGCCGATCGGGAAGATTAAGGTTAAAACAGGGGGAGGATCCGGCGGACATAACGGTCTCAAAAGTATTGATGCCAACATAGGTAATAACTATACACGGGTTCGAATCGGTATTTCAAAACCGACTTTAAAAGAAGAAGTCGTTCATTTTGTTTTATCTTCTTTTTCAAAAGAGGAAAAAAAAGAACTTGATCTTTTGCTTGATCGTATTTCCGAATTTCTGCCGTTTTTGTTGCAAAAAAGATCGGATCTTTTTATGAATAAACTATCTTGTGTTTCAAAGGAATTAAAAAATGGGATTTAATTGTGGAATTGTCGGGCTTCCGAATGTCGGAAAGTCAACATTATTTAACGCATTAACTTCAACGGTTCAGGCGCAGGCCGCCAATTATCCGTTTTGAACGATTGAACCAAATGTGGGACGTGTTGCCGTTCCGGATCCGAGAATAATTGAACTCGAAAAAATAGATAAGTCCGCCAAGTTGGTTCCGGCTCAGTTGGAGTTTGTTGATATTGCCGGATTAGTCAGGGGGGCTTCAAAAGGGGAGGGCCTTGGGAATCAATTTTTGGCAAACATTAGAGAAGTTGATGCTATTATTCATGTTTTAAGATGTTTTGACGGAACGGATGTTGTTCATGTTGAGGGGTCCGTAGATCCTGTCAGAGATGCCGCAACGGTCGAGACGGAATTGATGTTGGCAGACTTGGAAAGTTTAGAAAAGCGAATTATCGGTGTTCAGAAAAAAGCTCAAGCCGGCGATAAAGAATCTAAAGCCATTTTATCGGTTATGCAACCTGTTTTGGAAACCTTACGAGAAGGAAATCCCGCCAGAACGGTGAAACCATCTGATCCGGAAGCTCAGAAAATTTTTAATCAGTTATATCTTTTAACGGGAAAACCCGTCTTGTATGTTTGTAATGTTGATGAAGAAAGTGCCGCAACCGGAAATAAATATACGGAAAAGGTGGTACAGATGGCAGCTGAGCAAGGAAATTCCTATGTGATTATTTCAGCCAATATCGAATCAGAAGTGGCACAATTAAGTGATTTAAGTGAACAAAAAGAATTTTTGGAAACTTTAGGCTTGACAGAGACAGGTCTCAATCGTATTATTAAAGCAGGATATACTCTTTTAGGACTGGAAACCTTTTTTACATCTGGACCCAAGGAGGTTCATGCATGGACAATGACAAAAGGAACAACCGCTCCGGAAGCCGCTGGAATTATTCACTCGGATTTTGAAAAAGGGTTTATCCGAGCCGAAGTAATCAGCTATAACGATTACATAACGTATAAAGGTGAAAGCGGAGCCCGTGAAAATGGCAAATTGCGTCAAGAAGGAAAATCTTATATCATGCATGACGGCGATGTGGTTCACTTTTTATTTAACGTCTGATAGATAGAGGAGATTTCGATGCCTTCTACCGTGTGGCGAGAACAAATGGAATTGGGGTATCCCCCACTTGATGAGGAACATAAAGCTTTTTTGGATGTTGTAAACAACTCAATGGGTGTAGCTGTTTCCGGTGACTTTGATAGTATGGAGGAGATTTTCGAGTCTTGCTATGATTATGCCCGCAATCATTTTTCACATGAAGAAGATGTTATGGAGCGAATTGGTTTTCCGGATTTGGAAGCACATATGAAAAGTCATCAGATTTTTATTAAAAATATTTCAGAACTTCGTCAACAGTTTGAAGTGGCTTCTTCCATTAACGGAAAAAAGGAAATTGCAATTAAAGCAGCTAATTTTTTAAGTGTTTGGTTTTTGGGTCATATTTTAAGTAAAGATAAAGTGTATAAACCTTATTTGGTTCGTTTGCGTAATTTGCCACCTCGTATGAATTATGAATAAACTCGTTTAAAGGAGAAAAAATGGTATCTGTAGCCGGTATTCTTGTTGTTGTTATTCTGCTTATCTTATTAAAATCTATTGTTATTGTCACTCAAGGGTATGAATATACGGTAGAAAATTTTGGAAAATACACAAGGACACTCCGTCCGGGACTCCATTTTTTAATTCCTATTTTTGAAAGAGTCGGTTCTAAAATTAACAAAATGGAACAGGTCTTGGATGTCCCATCTCAGGAGGTTATTACAAAGGATAACGCTATGGTTCGAGTTGACGGCGTTTTATTCTTTCAAATTCAAGATTCTGTTAATGCGGCTTATCAGGTGAGAGATCTTCATACGGCAATCTTAAATCTCATTATGACAAATATTCGAACAGTAATCGGGGGAATGGAAATTGATGAGTTGCTTTCGCAACGAGATCGAATTAACCATAAACTCTTGGAAGTCGTTGATGAGGCAACAATCCCTTGGGGGGTTAAGGTGACACGGGTTGAAATTAAAGATATTACCCCTCCAAAAGATTTAATAGATGCCATGGCAAGACAGATGAAAGCGGAACGTGAAAAGCGAGCCAATATTTTGGATGCCGAAGGGTATCGTCAAGCTGAAATATTAAAAGCCGAAGGTGAAAAACAGGCTGTTATTTTGGCTGCAGAGGCTCAAAAAGAGGCTGCATTCAGAGAAGCAGAAGCTCGTGAAAGAAAAGCTCAGGCCGAAGCAACTGCGACACAAATGGTTTCTGATGCCATTGCAAAAGGAAATCTTCAAGCCATTAACTACTTCTTGGGACAAAAGTATATCGAAGCTTTGGAGGGAATTGTTTCTTCTCCTAACCAAAAATTGTTGATGCTTCCCCTTGAGACAACCAATGTGATGGGATCGATTGCCGGTGTAGCCGAGATAGCTAAAGAGATTTTAAATACTCCCTCACAATCAGGAAAGAATTCCAAAAAGTAAGAAAGGAAGATTAAATGAATATCACTTATACCGAATGGGCTGCTTTTGGTCTTTTATTGGTTTTGTTGGAGTTGATGCTCCCTGGGACTTATTTGGTTTGGTTTGGTTTGGCTTCGCTTGGCGTTTCTCTCCTGTCGTATTTTGTTCCGCTTGATTTGACCTGGCAATTATTGTCATTTTCCCTTCTCTCTATTTTGTTTGCTTTGATCGGTGTCTTTATTTATCAGAAGCTCTTTAAATCTACAAGGGAGCCTGAAACTCATCCTTATTTAAACGATTATGCTTCGCAGTATATTGGTAAGTCGTATAAACTGAATGAAGATGTTGTCGATGGGAAAACAAAAGTTCTAGTAGGGGACACGGTTTGGTTGGCTGAGTGTGATCGACCTCTTTTAAAGGGCGAAACGGTTGTTGTTACAGCTGTTAAGAATGGTCTTATTTTGATCGTTTCATCAAAATAATTTGACAAATTTTAAAAGAGGCTTTATACTTCTATTATAAGTGATGTTTTATACTTTGATCGCAGAGTTTAAAGAAGGAGGCGTCGTATGGAAAAAACAAAGAAAACCGTTTTAACTGAAGAACAGCAAAAATCTCTTCAAAATCGTTTGATGGCAGCTAAGAGATCTTTGTTGGAAAAACGACGAGAGGAATATAGAAAAGAGAGACAACAACGGGCCATTTATGAAGCAGCTCAGGATGTAGCAAGCTTGGTGACACCTCAAAATATCAGAGAATCAGAGTTGTTAAGTGAATTGGAAAAAGCGACCAAAGGACGCAAAGAGAAGACAACGGTAAAAACGACTTTAAGAGCAAAGTCTAATTCAAAACGAAGAGCCCCGAACGGTCGAAAGATGTCTCGTAAAGAAGTTAAGGAGATGAATCGGATTAAGCAACTCCAAAATAAGAGATTAGCCGGAAAAGGATAAAAAGCGTATTTCTTATATACAAAAAAAAGCGGGTTAAAACCCGCTTTTTTTGTAGCAAGAAAACTAACGGCTAGGCCGGTCGTTCCGGAGAGCTTACGGCTTTACACATAAAAAAACTCTTTTGCGACAGTAAGTTAGACGGTCAGACGAAAGTCGAACAAAAGCAGAGGAGTTTTTTTATGAACACACATACAAAATCACAGACAACAGGGTATTGCAAATATCATGTTGTTTTCGCATCAAAATATCCTAGAAAACCCTTTTATAGGGGGTATCTGGAAATAGAGCATATTGTAAGAGAATGATGCCGATGGACAGGAATAGGCATCATAGAAGCAGAGGTCTGTCGTGAGCCCATTTATATGTTAATAGCGATACCATCAAAACTTCTGATAAGTTCGGTTATGGGTTATCTCAAAGGTAAAAGCAGTTCGTCAATATATGAAAGGTGGAAAAATGCAAAATTTCGATATCGACACAAAGCATTTGGATATAAAGAAAACGAGCTATCTATCAACAGAAAATATCGGGGTCAAGGCTCTTATATAAAGATGATAGATCACAAAATACTCAACAAATGACCGAGTATAGCCGAAACCAACTGAAAGAAGATATAGAGAAAAGTCAGTTAACAATGGCCTTAAATGACCAACCGCTCAGTAGAAACAAATTGTGTCCGACAGGATAGGGTGCACCGTTTGTGAGATGACGGTGCTCAAGGTTTTAAGGTACATATGAAGAATCCTGCGTTTGACACAGGGGCCTTATTATATTCTGACGATGAAATGAATAGTTCATAAAGAGATAATCGTTCTTTAATCAGAGAAGGCAAAAATAAATGGTATTTAGTCATTTTTTGTTTCAGAAAAAACTTTATTCAAAAAAAGTGTTTGTTAAAAAGATCTTTTTGATATAACATACTTTTTTATAAATATTTTGTTTGCCAAAAAAATATATTTATCCGCAAAAAAGTATATAAAAAAGTTGAAATTTTCAAATACTTCGTGTATGAATATAACATATTTTGAAAAACAATAAACGGAAAGGTTTTACATGTCAAAGTTTCTACGCATCAAAAAGTTGCTTAATTTATTCTCTTCTGATATGGCTATTGATTTGGGAACCGCCAATACATTGGTGTATATTCCCAAAGATGGTGTTGTTTTGAATGAACCATCGGTTGTGGCGATCGCCGAAACACGAGGGAAAAAACAAGTAATTGCTGTCGGAAATGAAGCAAAACAAATGTTGGGACGAACTCCAGGTCAAATTCAAGCGATCAGACCTTTACGAGATGGTGTTATTGCTGACTTTGATGTGGCGGAAGAAATGATCAAGCGATTTATTCAAAAAGCACTTGGGCGGAGTTCTTTTTCTCGTCCGATGATTGTTATTTGTGTTCCTTCGGGATCAACGGCTGTTGAACGGAGAGCTATTCAAGAGGCTGCTGAAAATTCCGGAGCTCGTAAGGTATTTTTAATTGAAGAACCAATGGCTGCGGCTATCGGTGCCGGATTACCGGTTAATGAACCATCCGGTAGTATGGTGGTCGATATCGGAGGGGGAACTACAGAGGTTGCCGTTATGAGTTTGGGGGGCATTGTATATGCACGTTCCGTTCGTGTCGGCGGTGACAAAATGGATGAGGCGATTATATCATATATTCGTCGCAATCATAACCTTTTAATTGGTGAAGCTTCGGCAGAGCGAATTAAAAAGGCTATTGCGGCTGCCTCTATTCCGGAAAGCGGTGAGGGTGCGACTATTTCTGTTAAAGGACGAGACTTGATGAATGGAGTTCCAAAAGAAATTGTCGTAACAGAACGACAAATTGCCGAAGCTCTTGCCGAACCGGTTGCTCAGATTGTGGAGGCGGTTAAGGTCGCTCTGGAACATACGGATCCCGAATTAGCTTCTGATATTGTGGATCGAGGGATTATGTTAACCGGTGGTGGTGCTTTGTTAACACGGTTGGATGAAGTATTGAGAGATTCTACCGGTCTTCCCGTTTCAGTTGCCGAAAATGCCCTGCAATGTGTTGCTTTAGGGTCCGGAAAAGCCTTGGAAGAAATCGGAAAATTTGAAAATTTATTAACGAGTATGTACTAACTCGATTTTTAGATTAAAATGGGTTGGGAGTATTCGAAAAATATGGAAAATAAGTTTTTTCGTTTAAAGCGGATAAAGGCTCAGTTAAAGTTATTGGCTCCCATTCCGTTTTTACTTTTCTCTCTTGTGTTGATGGTGCTCAGTACTTCTGATCAGGAAATTGTCAAGGAAATACGGAGGTATTCTTCACGATTTTTTGCTCCGATTGTTTCAGTTTTATCTCGTCCAATGGAGTGGGGAGAAGCGATAGCGAATGATCTGAAAGGTCTAGTGATGTTACGTTCTGAAAACAAACGACTTTCGGATGAAAATAAACAGTTGCTATCATGGAAATTATTAGCTTTAAAATTAGCAGATGATCAAAAAGAAATGGCAAAGTTGGTCAATTATATTCCACTTCCGAACAGTAAATCTTTAACGGCAAGAGTCCTCGCAGAAAATAATAGTCCTTTTCAAAAATCAGTTATTATCGGAGCGGGAAGAAACCAAGGCGTTTCAAAGGGAGATGCGGCATTTGGAGAAAAAGGATTATTCGGTCGTGTTGTTGAGACAGATGATGATATTTCCCGTGTGATTCAAATAACCAGTTATCTCTCGAGATTACCGGTTATGGTGGGAGAGGAACGAATTTTATGTATTGCCACGGGGGATAACTCACCTTTTTTAAAACTGACTTCTATTCCGGAAGGGGCCGTTATTCAAAAGGGTGATGTTGTCAGGACTTCGGGTCATGCCGGTGTGTATCCGTCCGGATTGGGAATAGGCGTGGTAGATCATGTTGGTGAAGAAATAACTCTTATTCCGTTTGAGAATCAAGGAACACCTGAATTTTTGCGGATTGTTAATTATGGGTTAATCGGTATTTTACAAAATGAGGAGAAAGGAAAATGACCTCTTCTGTCTCGACTCATCGTATTTTTTATTTGATTTCACCGTTTTCTTTGTGTGTGTTTTTGGTTTTATTGACCGGCGTTCCGATTCGTTCCTTTTCGTTTTGTCTTCTTTGTATACCGTTTGTTTATACAGTTATTTATTATTTTGCTATTTTCAGACCGATTGTTTTAAATGTGGGGCTTGTTTTCCTGATCGGCTTATTTTCGGATATTCTTACGGGATCTCCGATCGGATTTAATTCTTTTTTGATGACATTGTTATTTTTTATGACGAACTTAAACCGAAGAATCTTAGGAAATGCCTCCTTTTTGGGCCAATGGATTGGTTTTGGATTGAATGTGGGTGTTATTTTCTTTATTTCATTTATTTTGATCGCTCTTATTTCAAGACATGGGATAGTTGTTTCACAAACATTTTTTGATTATTTTTTTGTGATTATGAGCTATCCGATTATGGCTTATGTTTGTGGTTTTTTAAATAAACGAATCGGGGAATTTGTATGAGCGTATGGCGTTTTGACAAAACCCGTTTAATGCATCAGCGTATAGCTATGCTTGGTGTTGTTTTCGTTTGCCTTATTTTAATTTTGATGGGACGTGTCTTTTATTTACAAATTTTACAGGGTGATAAGTATATGCAGTTGGCCGAGAAGAATAGGATTTCTATTCGATTAACTCCTCCGGCTCGCGGAAATATTTATGACAGAAACGGTCTTAAATTAGCCGAAAATATAAAAACTTTCCAAGCCGTTTTGATTAAAGAGCATGCTCAAGATATTAATCAGGTTCTTGAAAATTTTCAGAAATTAATTCCATTGGACTCAGATGAAGTAGAGCGAATTCGAAAAGAAATTAAATTTAAAAGAGCTTTTATGCCTGTTCGAATAAAGGATAATCTTTCATTTGAGGAAATGTCCTTGATACAACTTAATGCTCCAGATCTGATGGGTATTCAAATTGAAGAAGGAATGACAAGGTACTATCGATTTAAAGAAGATTCGACTCACGTGGTCGGATATGTTTCTTTGTTAACTGAAAAAGATATGGAGGATGATCCGGAAAATCCTTTATTAGATTTACCCGGATACCGAATCGGACGAACGGGAATAGAACAAAGTATGGATGATATTTTAAAAGGAACTCCGGGGATTCGAAAAACAGAAGTAAATGCTTACGGGCGATCTGTTCGTGTTTTGGAAGAGAAAAAACCTATCAACGGTCAAGATATAACCCTAACAATTGATAGTCGCCTTCAATCTTTTGCAACAGAGCTTCTTAAAAATGAGGGCGCTTCTGCTATTTTAGCAAATGTTCAAACCGGAGAGATTTTAATGCTTGTTTCGGCACCTGCTTTTGACCCAAACTTATTTACAGCGCCTATTTCTGTTAAAAATTGGAATCAAATTTTAAATAATGAGAAAAAGCCATTACAAAATAAAGCAATCAGCGGAACATATTCTCCCGGATCCATTTTTAAACCTATTGTGGCATTAGCTGGATTGGAAAGTAAAAAACTTTATGAAAATCAAGAAGTTTTTTGTGGCGGACGTTTAAAATCCGGAAATCAATTTTTTCACTGTTGGAAAAGAGCTGGACATGGTCATTTAAAAATGACGGAAGCTTTAATGCACTCTTGTGATATCTTTTTTTATGAAATAGCTCCGGAAATCGGAGCGGATAAAATTATTCAAATGGCTCAAAAATTAGGATTTGGCTCCTTAACCGGTATTGAATTGCGGGGAGAAAGAACGGGAATTTTACCTTCTGAACAGTGGAAACAAAAAACATTTAAAGAAGGATGGAGAACAGGAGATACAATTAACTTAAGTATCGGACAAGGATATTTAACAGTTACCCCCATTCAAATATTGAAAGTTATTACGCAAATTGCAAATGGGGGAAAAGAAATTTCTCTGCATCTTATTAAGGACGCTTCAAAGGATCGACCCATATCTGATTTAGGATTAAACCCTTATCACTTGCGTTTAATCAAACGGGGACTTTCCATGGTTGTTAATCAAAAAAAAGGAACTGCTTACAATAGCCGTTTTGAAATAGATGGAAAAACAATGGCCGGCAAAACAGCCAGCACTCAAGTCAGACGCATTTCTCTTAAAGAAAGAGAAGAGGGGGTTAAATCACAAGAAGAATTACCATGGAAATACCGAGATCATGCCATGTTTGCCGGTTTTACTCCTGTAAACAATCCCAAATATGCCGTTGCCGTCGTTGTTGAACATGGTGGTGGGGGTGCTAAAAAAGCTGCGCCGATTGCTTCAAAAATTTTACAGGAAGCCCTTCGCTTAGATAAGTTGGATGCTCTTCAAAACAGGTTGGAAAGAAGGTGAACAAGATGAGTTTTTTTAAGGATCGAAATTGCTATCTCAAAAATTATAATCTGACCTTGTTAGATAAGATTCGGCGATTTAATTATAAGTATCTTTTTTTAGTTTGTCTCGTCGTTATGATCGGAATTTCTCTTCTTTATTCGGCGGGGAACGGAAATTGGGATCCTTGGGCAGATCGTCAATTTATGAGATTTCTACTCAGCCTTTCCTTGCTTTTTGTTGTTTCGTTTATTAATTTGCGTTTTTGGATGAAATATGCCTATATTATTTATGGTGCTGGAATCCTTCTATTAATTGGGGTCGCTTTATTCGGACATGTCGGCATGGGGGCTCAACGTTGGTTAAATTTAGGATTTATTCATGTACAACCATCGGAGGTTATGAAAATAGCGTTGGTTATTGCTTTGGCTCGTTATTTTCATGGCGCCGGAAATGAAGAAGTCCGGTCTATCAAATTTATGATTCCCCCGATTCTGATGATGCTTATTCCTGTTTTGCTGATTTTGGAACAACCGGATTTAGGAACGGCTATGATGCTTGTATTTGCTTCTGTCGGCATTTTTTTTGTTGTCGGTGTCCAAATTTGGAAATTTGTAGCTGTGATGGGAGTCGGAGCTTTATCCATTCCTATTTTATGGACATTTTTGCATGATTATCAAAAAAAACGTGTTTTGACTTTTTTGGATCCGGAACGGGATCCGTTGGGTGCCGGATACCACATTATCCAATCAAAAATAACGCTGGGTTCGGGAGGTATTTTCGGAAAAGGATTTATGGAAGGAACACAAAGTCGTCTTAATTTTTTACCGGAAAAACAAACGGATTTTATTTTTACGGTTTTAGGTGAAGAGTTTGGATTGATTGGATCTTATTTTCTTATTTTACTTTATGTTTTAATTATCGCATATGGGTTTTATATTGCCATTAAAAGTTCCAGTTTCTTCGGAAAATTATTGGCTATTGGATTAACCATCAATTTTTCGTTGTATGTTTTTATCAATATGGGAATGGTTATGGGCCTTTTGCCGGTTGTCGGAGTTCCTTTACCTCTTGTTTCATATGGAGGAACAGCCATGTTAACACTTTTTGTGGGCTTTGGATTGATTGAAAGCGTCTTCATCAAT
Organism: uncultured Alphaproteobacteria bacterium; assembly: GCA_949286245.1. GTDB lineage: Bacteria > Pseudomonadota > Alphaproteobacteria > CAAHEQ01 > UBA3637 > CALXPF01. The sequence goes on along the minus strand of CASECF010000083.1, from coordinate 22,613 downwards.
CGTGAAATGATTATCGGGCGAAGAGGATCTATTGACGATAAATAAAAAACGACCTATCTATGTCAGGAAGGAGAATGTGCTATGAGTGAAGTTGAAGCTCTGCTGGATACAGCGTTTTCTGCCTATAACAATAATCGCTTGGCGGAGGCTGAAAGTTTAGCTCGTAGTGTTTTAAATATTTTACCGACACATGGGGATGCTCTTTATCTTCTGGGATTGATTGCTTTTCAGACTGGCGCTTTAGAACCGGCTGAGCAGTTGTTATATCAGGCGGTTAAACTGTATCCGAATACGGAAAATTACGTTCTTTCTCTGGCATCAATTCTACAAAAACGAGGGCGATTGGAAGAGGCATTGTCTTATTATGAAAAGTTTCCGGATAATCCGCTCGTTCTTTCTCAAATGGGTATTATTTATGTGCAACAAGGAAAAGATGATTTTGCAAAAAGTGCCTTTGATAAAGCCTCTTCTTTAGATTCCGGCAATATCCATTGTTTAATCGGAAGGGCTTTATTAGAGCGTAAACATCATGATTCTGATAGAGCTCTTTATTATTTGTTGGAAGCGGCCGGTATTCAAAAAACACCTGAGGTTTTATATCAATTGGCTCTTCAATATCGTTTAAATGGTGATTTCCAAAAAGCTCTTCAGTACGCCAAACAAGCTGTCTTGAGTTTGCCATTAGCCTCTTTTTATAATGAATTAGGGCTTTGTTTGGAAAAATCAGGACATTATAATGAGGCTCTTGAGGCATATCTTCAAGCGACGGAAAAAGATCCTTATTATGCAGATGCTTTTTTTAATCAGGGAAACATGTATCGCTTGAAGGGATTAGATTTAGCGGCAGAGGATTCTTTTAAAAGAGCATTATCTTTAGATCATAAATTTTTGGAGGCTCACCATAATTTGGCCTCGCTTTTATGTCAGCAAAATCGTTTAACGGAAGCATTGGATCATTATCGAGAGGCACTTATCTTAAATCCAAAGCATATTTCCTCTTTGTTTAATTTAGCAATTATTTTGGAAAAGATAGAAAATTATCAAGAGGCTTTGGGTTTGTACTTTAATATTTTATCATTGAAAGAAAGCCCAAAAACAATAGATTTTAGAATTGCTTATTGTCTGACGGAACTTTATAGACAAGATAAAAAAAATAAGAAGATTATTACTCAATTTATAAAAGGTTGGATTAAACATTTTCCGGAAAATAAAATCGCACAACATACTTATAATTCCTTAATCGGTCATAAGATATCTTCTCAAGATGCATGTCAATATGCCGAACTTCTTTATGAGGCTTTTGCTGATTCTTACGATGAAACAATGCAAAAAATAGAAAATAAAACCATTCAAGAATCGATAGAAATGATCAAGGATAAAAAATATAAAAATATTCTTGATTTAGGTTGTGGAACAGGTGCTTTTGGGAGAGAGTTAAAGGAAAACTTTAACAAATTAACAGGTGTTGATCTTTCGCAAAATATGTTGAAAAAAGCCGCTTTAACGCACTCATACTCTCAACTGATTCATCAAGATGTTATTTCATTTTTAAAGCAGGATAAAAAAAAGTATGATTTAATTTCGGCGATTGAGCTTTTATGTTATTTACCGAATGCCTTCGAATTATTATCTCTTATTTCGAAACACTTATCTCAAAAGGGGATGTTTATTTTTTCCGTTGAAGAAACAAAAAAGAAAGAAATTGTCTTAGATCCAACCGGTCGGTATTTGTATAGTCGTTCTTATATCGAAAACATTCTAAAAGAAGTTGGTCTTTCTATTGTTCGTATGAAGTCTATTCAACTTCGAAAAGAAGGAAACGGATATGCGAACGGATTTATAGTCCTTTGTGCATTGAAATAAGAAAGCGTTTCTTGAACCGTCAGTCTTATCTCTCAGAATCTCTGATGAGCGTGGGGCGTATTGAGGGCTATTTTTAATTGATCTTTTCAAGTTTATGTCTCCAAAAGATCTTATCAATAAAATTATCTTTTTAAGAACCTACTGAAAATTATTTTGTTTTTTATAAGTGTGTCAACCATTCCGATAGCATTTGTTTGGCTCTGGTCGTATATGCTTTCTTCCGATCATGCCCTTTTAATTTTTTTGAGCCTGCCTCAATATTCAGCTCGGGGAATAAGCCAAAGTTAATATTCATCGGTTGAAAAAGAGACGTGTCGGCTTCAGATGTAATGTGGTTGAGCATGGCGCCCAATGCCGTTTCTTTCGGAGGTGGGGGAAGATCGGGGAGGGCCGTCATTAAACCGGCCAATAATCCAATGGCCGCACTTTCGATATATCCCTCACATCCCGTCACTTGACCGGCTAATCGAATGTGAGGAGCCATTTTGAGACACAATCGATTTGTTAAAACTTTTGGACCGCAAACAAACGTATTTCTATGAATCCCACCCAGTCTTGCAAATTCGGCGTTTCTAAGTGCCGGAATCAGTCGAAATGTTTCTTTTTGAGCCCCATAGGTCAGTTTTGTTTGGAACCCGACCATATTCATCAACGTTCCGGATTTATTCTCTTTACGAAGTTGTACAACAGCAAACGGACGACGACCGTCTTCATGCGGATTTGATAATCCAACCGGTTTCATGGGGCCGAACAACAAAGTTTGACGCCCTCTTTCGGCCATGACCTCAACAGGCAGGCATCCCTCAAAATAGGGAGTATTTTTTTCCCATTCTTTAAAAGCAATCTTTTCTCCGCTTAAGAGTGCATCAATAAATAAATTATATTCTTCTTTTGAAAGGGGACAATTTAAATAATCCGTTCCATCGCCTTTATCATATCTCGATTGATACCACGCTTGTGAGAGATCTATGCTTTCCGTATAAACAATGGGTGCGATCGCATCAAAAAAGTGTAAATTTTCCGTTTGTGTTATATTTTGTAAGTCTTTTGCCATTTTGTCACTTGTCAATGGACCGGTTGCTACAATGACGGGATCTTCGGTATTTAAAGGCAATTCACATTCTTTAATTTCAAATGAAAAGAGAGGATGTTCTTTTAATTTTTGAGTAATCATTCGAGAAAATTCTTCTCGATTAACGGCTAAAGCACCACCCGCCGGAACTTGTGTTGCATCGGCGGAAGCCATAATAAGCGAACCGCATCGTCTCATTTCTTCATGGAGCAATCCGACAGCGTTTATTTCAGAATCATCCGATCATAATGAATTGGAACAAACCAATTCGGCAAATAGGTCCGTCTTATGGGCCGGTGTTGAGCGAATCGGTCTCATTTCTATCATGTGAACCGGAATATTATATTTCAGAATTTGCCAGGCTGCCTCGCTTCCGGCAATGCCGGCCCCGATGATCGTAACTTTTTTTTGCATTTTCCTTTCCTTTTCGATTAAAATCTGTTATACCATAAAAATTATGAAAAATAAATTATTTTATGTTTTAACATTTTTCCATCTGTTTTATTTTTGTACGTCTCAGGCGGAAACACTTCCTCGTGTGACGAATGAAATCAAGATTACACCGGAACTTCTTGAAAAAATAAAAGATATGCAAGAATACTCTTTATCTGACCTTGAGCCGGTTTCTATTTATGATGCTATGCAGAAAAATCCAATAGCAACTGAGCCGAAAGAAGATTCTTATTGGGATTTGGCGTGGCATGCACGATTGGCTGATTATGGGGATAGAGACAGTCAGTTTGTTATTGCCAAAGCATACGAAGAGGGGAGAGAAATTGATCAAAATTTAGAAAAATCTCTTTATTTTTACAAAAAATCAGCTGCTCAAGGTCATGTGGAAGCATGCATGAGATTGGGGCATATTTATTCAGAAGAAACATGGCATCCGAAAGATCTCGATCAATCTCTTTTTTGGTATGAAAAAGCCGCTCAAGAGGGATATATACCTGCCCAAATAAAAACATCCTATTTATATCGGACACGACAAAATCCTGACTTTAAAAAAAGTGAAGAATGGCTTGAAAAAGCATTAAGAAGCATGTTTCCAGATACTCAAAATTTGGAGGACGTTTCTCCCGATTTGGTTGAAATAAGACAAAGAATATCCGAACAACAATCTCATGCCGATATTTCTGGTGTGATCTCAAAAATACCTCACAATCCTTCAAAAAAAACACGCTACGGAAAAATGATATTATTAAAGGATGATTCTGCTCATTCTTCTCGAAAGGACGTTAAAAAGGAAAATAATGAAAATTCATCCCCCCGACTTCATCAATCAAAACCGAAAAAGAGCCAAAAATTCGGGAAAATGATTTTATTAAAGCCTCAAAATGTTCAAAAAGAAAATAAACAGTCCCCTCAAAAAAAGAAAATCGATACTCAGGCTATTCTTCCAAAGCCGATTCATGAGACAAAGGGCCTTCCTAAATCTCAAGGTCCGGCTTTTATTTTAAAGCCTTTTAAGGGAAACACTACACTTAATCCCTCGGTTAACTCGGATGAAGAGGATACAAAATGAGATTATATTCTGCTCCCATGGCGGGTGTCTCTGACAAACCTTTTCGTCAAATGCTTCGAAAATTCGGAAATCAGACTCTATTCACGGAAATGATTGGTGTCGATTCTTTTTTTAGAGGGCACCCAGCCACAAAACGTATGATGAACCTTGAGGGAGAAGGTCCAATTATTGTTCAATTGGTCGGTGTTGATGTCGAAAAAATGGTTTATGCCGCCCAAAAAGCTCAAGATTGCGGAGCGATCGGGATTGATATTAATATGGGGTGTCCGGTCAAAAAGCTAATTTCAAACGGAAGTGGGGCCGCTTTTATGAAAACACCGGAAAAAGCCGCACGCTTAGTCGAAGCCGTTAAAAAATCCGTTTTTTTGCCTGTTTCGATTAAAACACGTTTGGGATTTGATGAAGGGCATAAAAATATCCTTGAATTTTCTAAACAAATGGAAAGAGCCGGTATTGCTCAAATCATTATTCACGGAAGGACGAAAGAACAGGGGTATTCGGGCTCAGCAGATTGGGAAATGATCCAAAAAGTGAAAGAAAATTTAACCGTTCCCGTTATTGTTAACGGAGATATAACCGATCGTGAAAGTGCTTTAAAGGCTTTAGATATAACGCATGGAGACGGAGTTATGGTCGGTCGCGGTCTTTTGGGAAAACCTTGGAAACTTACCGAAATAGAAACAAATCAAAAACAAACGATCAATTTATCGGATTTGGTTTTAGAGCATTTGGATCTTTTGTTATCTTATTACGGATCACATGGACTTTTTATTGCTCGGAAACATATTGGATGGTATGCAAAAGGAAAAAAAGGAGTTGCGGAATTTTGCCAAAACGTGTATCGTGAGACAGATTTAAAAAACGTAAAAAAAATGGTTAAATCGTATTTCGATCAAGTAGAAGAATAGGGGAGGAGACAAAATGAAAATCATTATTGCCGGAGCCGGTCAGATAGGAGTTTCGTTAGCAAAGTATTTAAGAGCCGAAAATAATGATATTGTTTTAATCGATAAAGACAAGGAAAATTTGGGAAATTTAAGTGAACAACTTGATATACAAACAATAGAAGGCTCATCAGCCTATCCGGCTATTTTAGAAAAGGCGGGAGCTGATCATGCCGATATTTTTTTGGCCGTTACGGGCTCTGACGAAACCAATATTGTCGCATGCGGTGTAGCGAGATCTGTTTTTAATATTCAAAAAAGAATCGCACGTATTTCTTCAACAGAATATTTATCACAACGATATAAATCATTTTTGCAATCACAGGAAATTAATGCTGTTTTATCTCCGGAGATAGAAACCGCTAATCGAATTATTCAAACACTTTCTGTTTCGGGATCTGTTGACATGATTAGCTTGGGAGAGGGATTGGTTAAACTGATTGGATTGAAATGTAAGAAAAGTGCAACAATATTAGGACACAAAATAGATGAAATTCAACAAATGGGATCCGGAAACGATGTGCGTATTTTAGCTGTTAAAAGACGCCATACTTTGATCGATCTGGATGATGCGGTAATCCGTTTGGGAGATGAAATTTATTTTGTGGTTCCAACCGAAAAATCCGAATATATTCTTAATTTATTCGGATATGATGTCGCTCTACCGAAATACATGTTGATTTTTGGAGGGGGGAAAGTTGGTTTTCAACTGGCAAAGGCACTGGAAACAGATACCGTCACACATGAAGTGACACTTATTGAACAAAAAGAAGAACGGGCTCATTTTTTGGCAGAAAAACTCCAAAATACACTTGTCATTAACGGAGACGGATTGGATGAAACATTGGTTGATGAACTTAATTTTAGTACTTATAAAATCGCCATCGCAACCACACAAGCAGATGAAAGCAACATTTTGCTTTCTCTGTTGGCAAAGAGAAACGGAATTGAACGAACTTGTGCCCTTATTCACAATCCGCTTTATACGGAGCTGTTAACTGGACTTGGAATTGATACCACGATTGATCCCAATGCTGTTTTGGTTTCTTCTATTTTACAACATATTCGAAAAGGGCGTGTCAAAAATGATTATTTTATCCAGTCGGGAATAGGAGAAGTTCTGGAAATAGAAGCATTGGCCACTTCTAAAATTACAAAACATCCATTGGGAAAAATTAAGATACCAAAAGGAATTATTATTGGTGGAATTATCAGAAGAAATTTATTTTTAACTCCTGATAAAGATTTGATTGTTCAGGACAAAGATATCGTTATCTTATTCGTAGAACGAGGAAAGGTTCATGAAGCTGAAAAATTATTTACGGTAGGATTTTCTTTTTTTTAGGATCAAATTTTTATGACGGATCAAATAGAACACATCAACTATTGTGGAACACCCAGCGGATATGATGCCGTTCAATTGGCTCGATTAACAAAAAAACACGGACGAATTTGTCATATTGCACGCGATGATTCAAGGATGTCGTTTTTGCAAGAGGCCATAAAAATTATTGATCCGAATATTGAGGTCCTTGTGTTCCCTGCTTGGGATACCGTACCCTATGACAGATCGGCTCCTTTGCCCGATATTACGGGGCAAAGAATTGATACACTGATCCGACTTTCCAATGAGGAAAAAACATATAAACCCAAACTTGTTTTAACAACTGTTTCGGCTGTTATACAACTGCTTCCGCCTGTTTCGTTTTTTACAAACAGTTCTTTTTTGATTCAAGAAGGACAATCAATTTGTTTTGACGATTTAAAACTCTTTCTGGTTAAAAACGGATATCGGACAACAGATACGGTTATGGAAGTTGGTGAATTCGCCGTTCGAGGCGGATTGATTGACCTTTTCCCTTCCGGATATAAAAATCCCATTCGTGTTGACTTTTTTGGAGATATTGTTGATTCTATAAAGTCTTTTGATGCGTTGACCCAAAGGACAATCGGAACGATAAAAGGATTTTCTTTAAAACCGGTTATGGAGTTTCAATTTTCACCCGAATCTATTTCATTGTTTCGTTCGAAATACAGATCCTTGTTTGAGCGAGGTATGGATGATGTCATTTACGAATCCGTTTCAAATGGCCGTTATATTCAAGGAGTTGAACATTATTTACCTCTTTTTTATGACCACATGAGCTCTTTTTTCGATTATTTGACACATTTTACATTATCATTTGATTTTCAATGGGAAGGAGCCCTTCAACACCGAATAGAACAAATTGAAGAATATTATCAAGCACGTTTAACTGCTCTTAAAGATTCTCTTCCTCATATGATAAAACCTTATTATCCCATTCCTCCTGATTTATTCTTTATGAATAAAAAACAAATAGATAATAAGATATCTTCATTTAATACATTAAATTTTTCACCTTTTGTGGAGCCAAGTTTTCATGATTTGGGCGGAAGAGCCGGACATGATTTTATCGATATTCGAGTTCGAGACATGACGGAGCTTTTTGATCAGGTGGTTTCATTTATTAACAATGAAAAACGAAAAATAATTATTGCGGCAACTTCTTACGGATCTTGTCAGCGATTGTCCGGTCTGCTACGAGGCAAAGGAATTTCTTTATATGAGGCCGAAAATTGGCAAGAAGCTTTACAGAAGGCGCCCAGTCTTTTAATCACTCCGTTTGAAAAGGGTTTTTCGAATAATGAATTTATTGTTTTGACCGAAACAGATATTTTAGGGGAGCGAATTATTCGACCGCCGAAAAGACGAAAAAATAGTGACTTTATAACAGATGTGACAACTTTGAATAAAGGAGATTTAGTTGTCCATCAACTTCATGGTATCGGACGGTTTCAAGGATTGATTACTCTTAATATCGGAGAAGCTCTTCATGATTGCTTGGAAATCATGTATGAAGGAGATGACAAGCTCTTTGTTCCTGTTGAAAATGCGGATGTTCTTTCACGATACGGATCGGAAAATGCCTCTTTAGATAAGTTGGGAGGAATTTCTTTTGCAACACGCAAAGAACGAGTTAAGAAAGATCTGTTTGCTATGGCGGAACATCTTATTCAAACCGCGTCTATGCGTGCTCTTAATAAAACCGAACATATTCTACCTCCTCATGGTGTTTATCAAGAATTTTGTGCTCGGTTTCCTTATAATGAAACCGAGGATCAATTAAGAACAATTCGGGAGATTGAAGAGGATTTAGCTCAAGGGAAACCAATGGATCGACTTGTTTGTGGGGATGTTGGTTTTGGAAAAACGGAAGTGGCTTTAAGAGCTGCATTTTTAGTGGCCATGGCCGGATATCAGGTCGCCGTGATTGCTCCGACAACTCTTTTGGCACGGCAACATGCTCAAAATTTTACGGAACGTTTCAAAGGCTTTCCCATTCGTGTTGCCGGATTGTCCAGATTGGTTTCTTATCACACTGCTCAAAAAATACATAAAGAGCTGGAAGAAGGAACACTTGATATTGTAATTGGCACTCATGCGCTTTTGTCAAAAACAATCCGTTTTAAAAATTTGGGTCTTGTTATTATTGATGAAGAACAACATTTCGGTGTTTCTCATAAAGAGCGTTTAAAGGAGATCAAACAAGGTGTTCATGTTTTAACTCTTACGGCAACTCCCATTCCGAGAACGTTGCAACTCTCTTTATCAGGCGTCAGAGAACTTTCCATTATTGCAACACCGCCGATAGACCGATTGGCTGTTAAAACGTTTGTATCTTCTTTTGATCCTGTTATTATAAAAGAAGCTATTTTAAGAGAGCATTTTAGAGGCGGACAAACTTTTTTTGTGTGTCCCAGAATATCAGATATGGCGGAAATAAGAGATATTCTGAAAAAACTTTTGCCGGATATTCGGGTTGTTGAAGCTCATGGTCAAATGCCCCCCGCACAACTTGAAAAAATTATGATCGGATTTGCTGATAAAATGTATGATGTTTTGGTTGCCACAAGCATTGTCGAATCCGGCTTGGATATTCCTTCTGTCAATACAATTATCGTTTATCGTGCTGATATGTTCGGATTGGCGGCGTTATATCAACTCAGGGGTCGTGTCGGTCGTGGGAAATTAAGAGCCTATGCCTATTTAACAACAATGCCCGATAAACGATTAAGTGAGACAGCTCAAAAACGATTGACTGTTATGCAGACTCTGGATAGCCTCGGGGCTGGGTTTGCTCTGGCCAGTCATGATTTAGATATTCGTGGTGCCGGAAATTTACTTGGAAATGAACAGTCGGGTCATATTAGAGAAGTTGGAATTGCTTTATATCAAAAAATGCTGAAAGAAGCTATTTTAACATTAAAAGCAAAGTCGGAAGGTAAAACCGAACTCTCAACCGAATATTCTCCTCAAATATTTGTGGGATTGCCTGTTTTAATTCCGGAAACATATATTTCTGATTTAGAAGTGCGTATGACACTGTATAATAGAATTAGCCATATTGAAACACTCGCTGAAATAGATTCTTTGAGAGCCGAGCTGATCGATCGATTTGGAAATTATCCCAAAGAAGTGGATAATTTACTTATGACCATTCAATTAAAAATTTTAGCTAAGACAGCTCATATTGAGCGTTTGGATGCCGGTCCTAAAGGGGCTAATATTTCATTTTATGAAAATACTTTTCCAAATCCGGCCGGCTTGATTGATTTTATTTCATCTCAAATGGGAACAATTAAAATCAGACCGGATCAAAAGATTATTGTCATGCGACCTTGGAATGCCATGGCTGATCGATTGGAAGGAGTCAAAAAGATTATTTCCAAATTAGCTGATATAGCTTCTCAGAAAAAAACAATCTCCTAAAATTATTTTTTTAATTCAAAAAGTTCAATTATGAATAGTGTATGATTTTTTATCAAAATCAAAAATGAACGTATATGAGAGATCAAGAAAATTATGTTGCTATGATCCCGCCTTATGAGAAGAAATCCACTACTCCTAAACCTAATGAAGGTACAACTTCCGAAAATTATACGCAACGTTGGCTTAATAGCTCAGTAAAACATATAAATCGTGATAAGCTCTCTTGCACAAATCATAATGGAGGCATTCAAAAATACTTAAAGTTATAATATAATAATATAAAATAATTATTTATAATTTATTTGTTTTTTATATTTTAAGGATCATGATGATTCTTCATTGATAGAAGAGGGGAGTGAGTTTAATCCGTTTTCATGGAAAAGTCGGTTAGGAGCGGAAATATGTGTTTCGACAGAGCGAAGGCGTCTGTTGACCGCCCGTGTTCTGGTTTCCGCCTCATCTATGGATTTATGGGCCAACTCAATATTTTTTTTGACTTTTTCGATCCAAAGAGCATATTTTTCGAATTCTGTTTTGACTTCATTTAAAACTTGCCATACTTCACCGGATCGTTTTTGAATAGCCAGTGTTCTAAATCCCATTTGAAGCGAGTTCAAAAAAGCCCCTAACGTACTGGGACCCGCAATAGAGACACGAAATTTTTGTTGGATCTCTGCAGCCAATCCGGGACGTTTCATCACTTCGGCATAAAGACCTTCAGTTGGGAGAAACAGAATGGCAAAATCCGTTGTTTTCGGAGGATAAATATATTTGTCGCTAATTCTTTTGGCTTCTGTCTTAATTCTTTTTTCCAAATCAGAGGAGGCTTGTACCAAAAGAGTGGGATCGGCTTTTTCCGAAGCGTCAATCAATCGTTCGTAGTCTTCAATCGGAAATTTGGAATCAATCGGAATCAAAACGTCTCCATCCGGCAGTCGTACGGCAAATTCAACGACTTCGGCTGAGTTTTCTTTGATATGGGCATTTTTAACAAATTGATCCGGTGATAAAAGCTGTTCCAATAAACTCCCAAGCTGTACTTCGCCCCAAGTTCCTCTGGTCTTAACATTCGTTAAAACTCTTTTAAGTCCACCGACATCCGAGGCTAGAGATTGCATTTCACCTAAACCCTGATGAACCTTTTCAAGACGTTCGGAAACCTGTGCAAAAGAGTCATTTAATCGTTTCTCTAATGTTTCATGTAATTTTTCATCAACAGTTGCTCTCATTTGCTCTAATTTTTGAGAGTTTTCATCTCTTAGACGATCAAAGCGATCCTCTACCGTTTGTCGAATGGAATCATTAAATTGCAAGAGAGATTTTCCCAATTCTTGACGTAAATTCATTGATTCTGATCTATTGAGTCTCTCCAATCTTTCTAAATTTTCATTCAACTGATGGGGAGAAGTATTCAAATAACTACGAACCAGTAAAATAACCATCAATAACGCAATAAAAACAAGTAAACAGGCAATAAATTGTAAGAGCATTTCAGAAATACCTTTTCTTTTTTTTAAAAATCTCTTATATTCTAGCAAAGGAAGTTTAAAATGAAAATAATTTTTTTACTACTTTTGTTCTTTTTTTCATATCCTGTTGGGGCTGTAATATATCAGCTTGATTATAACGCTTATGGTATGGGGTTGAATTTACTTTCCGCTAGAATTGATGTTGATTTAACGCCCCAAAAAGCCACTCTTCAAACCGTTTCTCAAACAAGAGGGATGTTGTCGTTTTTTTTAGATTCCAAGACACAATTCAATACATCTGCAAAAATAAATAAAGATCAATATATTATTGAACAATCTTCAATGATTAACATAAAAAAAGAAACCCCTGTTCGAACAGTTTGGAATTTTGAAGAAAAGCAGAATTTTATCGATTATCAGACGATTTTGGCCGCTATGATGCATGAAAGAGTTAAAGGGAAAAATCGCTCTTTTTTGGTATCGGACGGGAAAAGGGACATGAATATTAGATTGGCGTATCAAGGCGCGGTTGAGCTCCTCCCTAACGATAAAACGTTTTTTGAAGGAATGGCAGAAAAATATGATGTTTCCGTTGATATTCTGTCCGGAAAGAAAAAAGGATGGTTTTTTCAAAGAATGAAAGAACATCCGGGAGCACTAAGCCTTTATTTTGCGAGAATAGAGCCGTACGAAAATCCTATTTTGGTTTTGGGAACATTTGATACCGGTGTATTGGGAAATATTTCTATCTACTTATCACAAATAAATCCGGATCATTCCACACAAGGAGATCAAAAATAGATGCAATATTTCATTAACAAAGTTCTTTGGTGGATTAAATGGCCAATAGGTTTTTTAATGCTGTTGTGTGTTTATCCCGCTTTTCGGATTGATTTACTTTTAATTAGCCAGAACACAACGTCGTTCTTACTTATTTGGTTTGCTCTTCCTCTCATCGCAACTATTTTGATTTTTTTATTTATTCCGGCCTTAAGCGGATCTTTTTTGGCTATTACGGAGCATGAAGTGACACACTTGCTTTTTGCCCTTTTGACATTTCACAAACCCCATAATCTGGAAGTGTTTCAAGGGAAGGGGGGATATATGTCTTTTTATGGCCCCGGTAATTGGTTAATTACGTTAGCGCCTTATTTTTTCCCGACTTTTGCATTTGTTGTTATGCTTTTTAGTATTGTTTATAAGATAACGGGGGAGGTATTACCCAATCTTTATTGGTCTGTTTTTGGTATGATGGTCGGATATCATTTAATTTCAACGATTTTGGAAATTCACCCCAAACAAACAGATTTTAAACAGGCAGGCTATTTATTCACTTTGATTTTTTTGCCTGGAGTTAATTTAATTGTGTATGGGCTTCTTTTTTCATTTGCCGTTTGGGGATGGAGTGGATTTGAAGTTTATTTTTCACATTTGATCAGAGAAGTTTCGGTGTTTACACATACGCTTCTCAAATAAAGTACATTTTTTGGTAATTTTATTGAGATTATTCTTGCAATTTAATTGAAAATTCGATACTTTAATGCGGTATTATTTTTTAAAGGAGAATTGAATGCATCAATATCGTACGCATACCTGTGGCGCTTTAAGAGCAGGGAATGCCGATGAAACGGTTCGCTTGTCCGGATGGGTTCATCGGAAAAGAGATCACGGAAATTTATTGTTTATCGATTTGCGGGACAATTACGGCATTACGCAATGCGTATTGGATACGGCTTCTCCTTGTTTTGAGGTACTTGAAAAAATTCGTCCGGAATCTGTTATCACAATCGATGGTCATGTTGTACTGCGTTCAGAAAACACAATCAATCCTAAAATGCCGACCGGAGAAATAGAAGTACAGGTTTCGAATGTTGCCGTTTTATCAGAAGCAAATGTTCTTCCCATTCAGGTTGTTGCCGATAGTTCCGATCTATCGGAAGAACAGAGATTAACTTATCGCTTTTTAGATTTGAGACGGGAAAGACCGCATGCTAATATTTTACTTCGCAACGCATTCGTTCGCACTTTGCGTCAACGAATGTGGGCGGCCGGTTTTAGCGAATTTCAGACACCTATTTTGACATCTTCTTCTCCGGAAGGGGCCCGTGACTTTTTGGTCCCGTCTCGCTTACATCCGGGAAAATTTTATGCCTTACCTCAGGCCCCACAACAATTTAAACAACTTTTGATGGTCTCTGGTTTTGATAGATATTTTCAGATAGCCCCCTGTTTTAGAGATGAAGATTCACGGGCTGATCGGTCTCCGGGTGAATTCTATCAGTTGGATATTGAAATGTCTTTTGTGACGCAAGATGAGATTTTTGCTACGGTTGAACCCATCATTCAAGGGGCTTTTGAAGAATTCGCCGGTGCAAGAAAAGTTTCTCCGGCTCCCTTTGTTCATATTCCCTACAAGGAGTCAATGGTCACATACGGAACGGATAAACCGGACTTAAGAAATCCTTTGTTAATTAAAGAGGTTTCTAATGTGTTCAAAGGCTCTCAATTTGGATTATTCGCTAAACAGGTTGAAGAGGGTGGTTTTGTTCGGGCAATTAAGACACCTCAAACAGCCTCAAAACCCAGAAGTTGGTTTGACAAGATGAATGGTTTCGCCGTTGAATCCGGATTTGGTGGATTGGGATATATAACTTTTGCAGAAGAGGGGAATAAAGGCCCTATTGCCAAGAATTTAGACGAGAGTCGTATTCAAGAATTAAAAGAAATAACCGGTGCTCAGACAGGAGACAGTGTTTTCTTCGTTTGCGGAAAGGGTGAAAAAACAGCTAAATTTGCAGGACAAGTTCGAACACTTTTAGGGAATGAATTAAACTTGATTGATAAAGATCAATTCATTTTCTGTTGGATCGTTGACTTCCCAATGTTTGAGCTGAATGAAGAAACGGGTTCTGTTGAATTTTCTCACAATCCGTTTTCCATGCCACAAGGGGAAATGGATGCTCTTTTAACGAAAGATCCTTTGGATATTTACGCCTATCAATTTGATATGGTTTGCAACGGATATGAAATTTTATCCGGTGCGATCAGAAATCATAGACCGGATGTTATGTACAAAGCTTTTGAAATTGCCGGATACGGCCCCGAAGTTGTAGAGAAAAAATTCTCCGGTTTATTAAATGCGTTTAAGTTTGGTGCTCCGCCACACGGAGGGTGTGCTTTTGGGATTGATCGTCTTGTCATGTTGTTAACGGAAGATGATTATATTCGAGAAGTGATTGCTTTCCCACTCAATCAACAGGGAATGGATTTGTTGATGAAAGCTCCTTCCGAAGTGACCGAAAAACAACTGAGAGAATTACATATTAAACTCAGATAGGTGTTAAATCTTTGACCATCAATGTTTCACGAGTGAGGCAAAAGTCTCACTCGTGAAGGTATTTTTCGATTATGATAAAATAAGTTTTTAGTTAGAAAATCGTTATATCTATTAATCTTAAAGATCCTTTTATTCATAAAAATAAAACAACGAGATATAAAATAAGCTTGATTTTTAGTATCAAACAGAGTATAAAAAAAGACCTTTTCGGGAGGAAAGATAAACAAACAAGGAGGAAATTAAAATGATGTTTAAATCTTTATTTTTTAAAAATAAAAAAGAAAACGGAGAAGCTGGACGATCGATGGTTGAGATGCTCGGTGTGCTGGCCATTATCGGCGTGTTATCAATCGGTGGTATTGCAGGATATAACATGGCCATGAACCGCTACCGTGCCAATGAAATTATCGACACCGCCGCTAAAGTCTCGGTTATCGCCATATCTAAACAAGATTGTGATGAATGGGAATGTGGTCAGATGAGCGACGTAACGGATCGTAGCCAGGTGTCAGGAATAACCAGTATGTCATCTTATGGTGATGGAAGAGTTGGGATATATGGGCATACGGATAGTGCCAAAAGTATTCGACGCGCCATTAAGTCTATTGCCGGAAATAAAGTTGTGGAGGATGCTGATGGGGGCGTTGATCTTGTTTCCATGGTGTTAAACTTTGAAATGTAATAATATTTAAAAATGTCTGAATCAAACTGATACAGATGGGTTTTCTTGACAAGGAGATCGTGTTTCTTAAATAAAAAAATTAATGCATCTCAGCCAAAAAAATTTAATTTGAACAAGTTTAAAAAGACGAAACAATATTATTTTTTATAAAAAAAGCGTCATTGAGTCAATAAAAAGCGCCCAAACAAAAACATGGGGGGATTCAATTCAGAATACCTCCATTTCTTTTATGCTTTGAAACGTAACACTATTCCCATGAGAGTAGTTGGAGGAGAGGGATACCTATACCTGCCCAGTCGTCAGGCTTGTAAAGCCTTTGGCGGGCAAACATGGGCAGGTAATACATTTAGTGCTAACTTGTGTACATTTATTTTAATTATTTTTAATTTTCTTTTCATCTTCTCCAAAGATACAAGTTTTTAAAGTCAACTCATTCTCTTCTTGATAGGAAAGATGATTATCTTTAATGTTGGAAGCATTGAGAATATCTTCTCGGGCTTGTTCCAAATCCGATATTGTATTTTTATCTGCTCCGACAATAAGCTCTAAAACAGGTGTTTTAACAGAGCGTTTTTCTTCGGCTTTTTCTTTTCGAACCAAATTGATTAGCAGAACGGTTTTTTCATATATACCAATTTTCCCAAGCAGAGCCTTTAAGTCATTTGGTTGAGGAAATTTTTCTTTATGAACAGAAATATCTGATGTTCCCCATGGTCTGGATTGCCAGATTTCTTCTGTCGTAAACGCCATAAACGGAGCAAACAGTTTCATTAAAATGTCAATACTCAACATTAATGTGGAAACAGCAGAAAGCGGATGATCGCTATAGGCACGTCCTTTAACAAGTTCCACATAATTATCACAGAAATCCCAGAAACATTTTTCGGTCATTTCAAGAGCAAACGCATAATCATTTGATTCAAAAGACTTATTGGCTGTTTCAACAACATCCGACAAACGAGAAACCCATGCTTTATCCAACGGATCTTTAATGTTCAAAGAATAATCAGCCGTTAAAGAAACTCCTGATTTTTCAACCATCATAAAAACAAACTTGGAGACATTAAACATCTTCATTGAAAGTTTACGACCCTGTTCCATAATTTGTTCTTCAAAAGCCGTGTCAATTCCCAATTTGGCACGAGAAGCCCAATATCGAACGGCATCAGCCGAATGTTTGATCAATAAATCAATCGGCGTCACAACATTTCCCTTTGATTTACTCATCTTTTTGCGATCCGGATCTAAAATAAATCCACTGATTAAAGCTTCATGCCACGGCTCTTTTCCTTCATGAGCCAAAGATTTCATAGTCGTATAAAATGCCCAGGTACGAATAATGTCATGTGCTTGAGGACGCACATCAAACGGAATGGATATATGGTGTCCCTCAGGAGCGTGTGCCATAGCAATTTGAGGCGTCAATGAACTGGTTGCCCAGGTATCCATAACATCCTGATCACCGATGAAGCCATTTGGTTGCCCTCGTTGAGATTCGGTATATCCTGTCGGAACAGCTGTCATCGGATCGACAGGCAATTGATCTAACGAAGCATAAATCGGTTCATCATAATTAATAATCCCTTTTTCATTGATTTTATACCAAACAGGGAAGGGGACACCAAAAAAACGTTGACGTGAAATACACCAATCTTGATTCAGGCCTTCCACCCATGCTTCATAACGAGATTGCATATGAGCAGGCGTCCACTTGATTTTTCGCCCCATTTTGAGGAGCTCTTCCTTTTTATCTAAGATAGAAACAAACCATTGACGAGAGGTCACGAACTCGAGAGGGACAGATCCTTTTTCATAGAACTTAACAGGATGAGTTAACGGCTTGGGCTCACCTAACAAATCACCACTTTCACGTAATAAATCCACAATAACGGAGCGAGCTTCTTTAATTTTTAATCCCGCCACTTTTGAGAAATTTGATTTTGCTTTTTCGGGGTTGAGAGAAACAAATGGTTCTTTTCCGTATTCTACATCCAGAATTCGGCCGTTTAATCCGACAATTTGTTTAATGGGAAGTCCGGATTGCTTCCACCAAGCAACGTCTGCCGCATCGCCAAATGTACAAACCATCATAATACCGGTTCCCTTATCTGCTTCAGCGTGTTCTGAGGCAACGATTGGAACGGGAATATCAAATAAAGGAACAATTGCTTTCTTTCCAAAAAACGGTTTGTATCTTTCATCATCCGGATGAGCTACAACGGCAATACAGGCCGGTAAAAATTCCGGACGTGTTGTTGCAATCGTAAATGTCTGATCGGATCCTTCTACTTTAAAGGAAATATCGTGGAAAAATCCGGCAGTCTCTCGATCTTCAATTTCAGCCTGAGCAATAGCTGATTGGAAAGTGACATCCCACATTGTTGGTGCTTCAACCGATTTTGCCATTCCTTTTTGGACCAGATCTAAGAAGGATTTTTGAGATTCGGCGATTGCCTTTGGTCCAATCGTTGTATATTTAATATTCCAATCATACGAATGACCGATTTTATGGAAAATATCTTCAAAAGCCTTTTCATCCACAGAAGTTAAAGATTCACAGGCTTCAATAAAATTTTGTCGTGAAACCTCCTGTCTCTTTCCTTCATTTTTCGGATCGTGAACAGGCTTAAAATCCGGATCATAAGGTAAATTCGGATTGCAGGCTATATTATAGTAATTTTGAACACGTCTCTCTGTCGGCAACCCGTTATCATCCCAACCGATCGGATAAAAAATGGATTTTCCCATCATACGATTATAACGTACCATCACATCCGTTTGCGTATAAGAAAATATATGACCGATGTGTAAAGAGCCGGAAACGGTCGGAGGCGGGGTATCGACAACGAATGTGTTTTCCCTGCTTGCTTCTTTATCATAAGCATAAACTTGGTTTTCTTCCCAAAAATGAAGACATCTTTCTTCCATATCGGAAGCATTAAACTTGTCATCCAATGATTTTTTATCTTTATATTTATACATATTTTTCCTTATTTTTCAAATGTTTATAAAAAATTAAAAATAATATGGGAATTTTACCTGATTTTGCTTCTAAAATCAAGAGACTTTATAAAAAACTTGTCTTTTTTTTCATTTTATTTACAATGTTCAAGATAGAGGAAAAACAGATGGAAAAAGTGGTATTACATTTAATTGAATTTATGAAAACGGTTGAACGACTTTGCCTTGTCAAACGAGATAATTTACTATCGTGCGGCGGACACGAAACAGATTCCGATCACACGTTTAAATTGATGTTTTTGGTCATGGCAATAACGCCTTATTTGTCAAAAAAAGTTGATCCTTTGAAACTCATGTATTTAGCTTTGATACACGATCTTGTAGAAGCCGAGACAAATGATATTCCGTTATCGGCACAAGCTCAAAATCCTCAACTAAGAGAAGAAAAAAAGAAGGCAGAGGAAATCGCCATTCTCTCTTTTCGCAAACGATTGCCTACTCCTTTAGGGGATCAGATTTATGAGCTTTTTCATGAATTTGAGGAACGATCAACAAGAGAAGCAAAAATTGTTTACGCTTTAGATAAACTGGAGGCAAATTTGCAAGCCAATCAGTATCATGAGGGAGATGTTCGATATTGGGGAGATTGTGTTAACGGATCGTTTTATTATCAAAACGCTCTTCAAAAAAAAGAATTTGTTTCTCTTTTAGGAGAGGATATTTTGATAGAATTGGAAAGAGCAATCATTGAATTATCCCGAAAAAATATGAAAAAGATTCATTTAATATCAAATGAGTGAATATTTTGTGGATTTCATACTCATAATTAAGTATAATTGAAGAAGAGTTGCAATATGAAAGGGCATTACATGCAAAACAAGCATAAAAATGACACTAAAGACGATAAAAATCAAAAGAAAGAACCCGATTTGGACGAATTTGATCCATATGATATAGAAAAGGATGAAGAAAACGAAGAGCAAACGGGGAAAGAGATTGAAATTACAAATGATTTTATTGCTAAAAATTGGATTGCCTCACAAATAGGGAGCTTTAGCTTGTATGCTTGTGGATTATCTACTAGTTTCTTTATTCATAATTCGACAGCATTGTATGCCTCTGCCGGTATTGCACTCATTTCTGATATCCTTCAAAAAAAATGTAATTCTCGTGCAGAAATGTTAATGGAAGAAGAGAATGAAGAGCTTCCCTCAGAAGGGGAGATCCTAAAATTACAAAAATTTCAACAACAATATTTGTTAATGAGTTGTTTTGGATTGGGACTTTTGGGTGCTGCGCTCAGGCATGATTTGATGCCGGATGCAAAATTTACTTTCGCTCTCAGCTTAGCATTGGGATCATATTATATCTACGAAAAAGCCAATATTCTTACAAGATTAGCAATAGATCAAGAAGTGATATCCGAGAAGGTCTCAAAAAAAGGTGAAAAGGAAATAAGCTTTTCTAGGGAAGGGAATCCACTCCCTAAAAAAGTTTGTACAAACACTCCTCCTCAAAAATCTAAAAATAATTCAAGGGAAAGAGATTAAAAAATATTGAAAGAACATAAATGTAGAAGAAATTTATTATTGAACAAAAGACAGTAGTTTTGTTTGTTCTCAATTTGTTATTGTTTTTTAATCAATACTCATGATAAGCTCTGAAATAGATATTTTAACAGAGTATTTGCTTTTGTTTTTTTGTCTCAGCAAGATAAATTCTTTAAAAAAAATAATTAACAAAATATCTGAAACATATTACAGTTATCTTTTTAAGAATATAAAAAATAAGAGATTGCTATGAATTCTTAAGTAGAAGCCAAAAAACAACTTAAAAAATCAATTAAATGGAGATGTCTTATTGGGAGAAAATATCGCCACTTCATTATTTGTTTCAATTTTAGCAATGTTATACGGCTTTCTTTCGATCAAATAAAGAAGACAAAAATAGATCTCAAAAAACTATTCTAAAGATCTTAATATATTTCCAATTTCTCACTTTGCCACAAAAGGAGTAAGGGGATAGAACATTATGTAATTCAAATAAAAAAAACTAAAAGTAAAACAGCTATGAATGATAAGAAAACAAAGAATATAATCTCTCCAAGCAAAAAAGACTATGCAATATCTCAAATAAAAGCAGGCTCTGTCTTACTTTCGGGGTATTTGGTTGCACAACCGTTTATTGACTATTCTTTCCCTTTATATGTGGGTTATTTAGCTGGTTTTGTTTCTGATTTTTTGCAAAAACATTATGAAATTCATGCTAACGGACAATTAAATAAAAAAGGAGCCTATTTTTCATCAGCAAGCGTTTTGAAATTCAGTAAATTTCAAAAACGATGTTTAATGACGACATGTTTTAGTATAGGGATTGTTCTTGCAGCAACTCATTTGGATTTTTCCGAAAATATTTTTTTGAGTTCAATAGCTGTATTAGCTGCCGGATATTTGGCGGAAAAACAAGGAGAAACCTATGCGTCAGCCATTTTTAGAGAAAAATTATCACGGGAGAAAAGGATTTTAATTGATCAAGAAAATTCAAAAAAGAAACAAGTAGTAGATGTCAATCAAAAACTAAAAATATCCTCAAATTCTGTGAGACTCATGAATAATTACAAAAAATTCATGTATCAAAATGGAAGAGAATAAGTATTGATAAAGATGCTAAAATTTATTTAAAAATAAATATTTATTCTTTAATAAAAAAATAATTGACAAATTACATAAGTTCGTAATATAATTCAATTATTGAAAAAAACATATACAAAACAGGAACTGTTATGACTTCAGGACCCCGGTCAAAAAACGATTTAAAATATCAATTAAAAAAATATGATTTATTGGAAGAGGGTATCGCAGATACATTACTTATTTTAATTCCCGTATGTTTAATCGATTACATTAACGATAGTAGATCTTTTCGAAAAAAAAAGTAAGATTTTCTCTACTGTTTGAGTTTAGGCGTGAAAAATTTTTATCGTTAAGAGAGATCGATGATCTAAAAGTTTGTAAAAGGAGCAAAATATGTTAAATTCTCACAAAGATCCGGAAACAGAAAAAAAACAGCAAGAAGAACCAATCAAAATTGATATAGCAAATCTTCTCATAATCGAAAGAATAAAGGCACATTTATCCGGCTTGGGATTATTCGGAACCGGTCTCTCAACCAGCCTGTTATTACATAACTCAACACCTTTATTTGCATCTGCTTTTTTGGCTCTCTCTTCGGAATTCCTTAGAAAAAGACACGAAAGACAAGAAGAGAAATTACAAGAAGAAAATCCCAATACAATTCTAAATCCGCAGATTGTCAAATTAAGAAAATTCCAAAGACAATGCCTGATGTTGAGTACTTTTGGATTAGGATTGCTTGTTGGTGCTTTTAGTTGTGATTTGGAAAATAAAAACAAAATGGGCCTTTTACTGGTTGGCGCATCAGCTCTCTGTTTTACATATGCCAATAATATGCGAAGATTTGGATTGGCTATAGAAGAAAAAGTCTTCCAACATGCTCAAAAGGTTGTGGAAAAAACTATTCGGGAAAGAGAGGAACGAAATGCAAAAAATAGAGAAAATACTCAAAAAGAAAACGCTGACATTTCGAAGAACTCACCCAAAGAACCCCAAAAAATAGTCTCAAATTCCTCAAATAAATTTTCTGTTGCAACCAATAAGAGAGTCCGAGAAAGAAATGGTCGAAGTTGATATCAAAAGAAAGATACGTAATTATCTCGCCATTAAAAACTTAGGAGTATTTAAAATTCAAGATAAAAAAAACGATAAGCCAACAAGATAGAACATGTTTTTTGATAGTCGAGATAAAAATTATTTAAGTATAGAATAAAAAGAGATTGACAATTAAAAAAAAAGAAGATATAAGCAGAGTAATGTTTTGGGTGTGTAGCTCAGCGGGAGAGCATTACCTTCACACGGTAGGGGCCGCAGGTTCAATCCCTGCCACACCCACCA
>CASECF010000082.1 GCA_949286245.1 uncultured Alphaproteobacteria bacterium | reverse complement strand
TACTTTAGATTTAGACCCGTTTACGGGTGGCAAGTAATTGTCGCCCGGTCAGATTGTTGTACCCCCTTAAGGCGTTTGCCGGTACTTTGAGCCTTACAGGCGTTAATGCAGAACCGCCGGCTAGGCCGGCGGGTTCCTTTTTGTATTCTGAAAACCACGCGTCTAACGCGTGGTTTTCAGAATACAATTAAGAAAGCCCTCATTGAAGAGGGCTTTGAAAAATGGCTCCAGCGGTAGGGCTCGAACCTACGACCAATCGGTTAACAGCCGATTGCTCTACCACTGAGCTACGCTGGAATAACCATCTTTGGAGGCCGGTACCGGAATCGAACCAGTATAAAAGGATTTGCAGTCCTCTGCATAAGCCATTCTGCCAACCGGCCATCGAATATGTTTCTTTTATCGCCTTTTTTTTTATAAGTCAAGAAAAAAATAAAAACACTTGCAAAAAAATCGGAAATGTCTTATCGTAAGACATCTTAATCATAACAGAAGGAGCTTTGATGTTTAATAAATTGGCAGTAGTATCTCTTGTTTTGTGTTCAGTTTCAACAATGGCTATGGCCGAATCACTTTCTGATATTTTAGCCTATACGTATGAAAACAGTTTGACGGTTAATGCGGAAAGAGCCGCTTTGAAAGCGACAGATGAAAGTGTCGCGAAGGCTAAATCCGGATATCGGCCGACACTTATTGCCCAAGGATCAGCAGGTCGTTCTTATTACAAAGCAAAATATGATAACAATTATATTGGTCAAGGACAGAAAGCCTATCAAGATCCTCATGGAATTGGGATTTCTTTTGTTCAACCTGTTTTTTCCGGTTTAACGACTGTTCATTCAGTTGAAGCGGCTAAGCAACAGGTGAGATCCGAGAGAGCTAATTTAATAAATACAGAACAATCGACCTTACTTGATGCGGTATCTGTTTATATGGATGTGATCAGAGATCGAGCAGTTTTAGATCTCCAAATAAATAATGAAAAAGTATTGCAAAAGCATTTAGATTCTTATCGTAAGCGTTTTAAAGCCGGTGAATTGACAAGAACAGATGTGGCTCAATCGGAAGCGCGTGTTTCGGGTGCTAAGGCTAATCGAATCGCAGCGGAAGGGCAGGTTGAGGTTTCAAAAGCCAATTATTTTAGCGTGATCGGTTTGGAAACACCTGAAAAATTGGAGGATGTTCAAGATATTTCTGTTCAGGTTCCGAAATCTCTTGATGAGGCCTTAATGTTAGCTCTTAAAAATAATCCCAAAATAAAAGCTGCTGAATACGCTGTTGAATCGGCTAGATATACCGTTAAAGCTCAGAAAGGTGTTTTGTCTCCATCTGTTGATATTACAGCTGATGCTGCGACTGAAAAAGATGTGGACTTGACTGAAAATAGAGATTCGTGGACAGTTAAGGCGAACTTAACCATTCCGTTGTATCAATCAGGGTCCGAGTATGCTGACATTCGAGCAGCTCGTCAGACAGAGAATCAGTATCGAATCTTATTAGCAAAGATAAAACAAGATGTTCGAGCAGAAACGATTAGTGCTTGGGAAAATTATCAAGCGACAAAGGCTCAAATTCAATCAATTAAAGATCAAATTAAAGCATCTAAAATTGCCTTAGACGGTGTTATTCGAGAGGCTCAAGTCGGATCCAGAACCGTTTTGGATGTTTTAGATGCAGAACAAGAGCACTTAGATAATCAGGTTTCTCTTGTCAAAACACATAGAGATGAGATTGTTTCCGAATATTCATTATTGTCGGCCGTTGGGCAGATGAATCCGGTGGGATTAAATTTAAAGGTTGCTTCATATGATCCAAAGGTTTACTATGAAGAAATTAAAAATAAATGGATCGGATATGGTATTGATTAGGGAATGAATAATGCAAGAACAAGAACCTTCTGTTAGTGATATTTTGGTTTCTATTCGTCAAATATTGTCGAATGAAGCTTCTTCATTGGATCAGAAAGCGGATATAATCGATGAGAATAAAGTCTCATTAGATCTTTCTGCTGGAAGTTTAGAAAGTCCTGTTATACCTCATGGTCATGTTGAGACGAATACTTTCGAGTTAACATCTGAGATGAGGGTAGATTTGCATGATTCTTTGATTTCTCATGATACGGTTTTAAGGGCTCAGGAATCGCTTCAAAAATTGACCGATCTTTCTCAAGGGAATATTTCCATAACCCCACAACAATTAAATACTTTATTGAAACCACTTTTAAAAGAATGGTTAAATGCGCATTTGCCTAGTGTTGTTGAAAGAGTCGTAACAGATGAAGTGCGTCGATTGATCAATTATCGTCGTTCCTGATTGAAAAAAGGGTATTTTTTTTATTTAAGCGTATGGGCAACAGTGAGAACGTAAACAGTTTTTGCTCCGTTTCTTTTTAAGATTTTAGCACATTCATTAACTGTTGCTCCAGTTGTTAGAACATCATCTATAAGTAATATTTTTTTATTTTTTATCAGATGGTTATTTTTTATAGTAAAAGCATTTCTTACATTCTTGATTCGATCTTTTTCTCTTAAACGCTCTTGTGATTTTGTTGCACGAAGGCGTTTTAAGACAAACGGAGAAAAGGGAATACCAGTTTTTTTTGAAATAATCTTTCCCAATATACCGGCCTGATTATACTTTCTTTTCATTAAACGCCATCGGTTTAAAGGAACGGGGATAATCAGATCGCTTTGAGCTAACAATTCAGTACCGGCTCTTATCAAAAATTGACCTAAAAGCGGAGCCAGATCTGTTCGATCACTGTATTTAAAGGGAAGAATTAACTGTTTTGAAAAAGAATCATATAGAAAGGCCGATCTCGCTTGATCATAAACAGGTTTTTTCTGAAGACATTTACCACATACCGTTTTTCCATATACTTCAAATTCAAAGGGTCTGCCACAAATCTCACAAAGTGGTGGGGTAATAAATTTAATTTTCTTAAAACATTCCGGACAAATAGCTACGGGATCGGAAACGGGATTGTGACAAATGGGGCACTCCGGTGGAAATAAAAAATCTAAAATGGTATTGAAAATTTTTTTATAAGGTTTTAAATAAAAATGGTTCATAATTTTCCTTGTATTTCTACCTGATGTAGGGTAATCTTTTATCTCATGAAAGGCAAGAAAAAAAATGACAGATCAGTTTTTAGTCAAAGAAAATAAATCACGAATTGCATATACTCTTGATAAGAGAAGTGACAAAATGGGCGTGTTGTATTTACACGGACTGCTATCTTCAAGACATACCCCGAAAGCAGCCGTTGTGGAAGAGTTTGCTCAAAAAAACGGCTACTCTTTTCTATCATTAGATTATACCTCTCATGGTCAATCAGATGGAGCAATGACTGATTTTAGAATTGGACAATGCCTTTTAGATATTGAACAAGTTGTTGATTATTGCCTACCGAATGTTCCTTTGTTGGTGGTCGGTAGTTCTTTGGGGGGATGGCTTTCGCTTTTGTTGGCACAAAAACGTCCCAGTCAGATTTTGGGTATTTTGGGGATTGCTCCCGGTGTTGATTTTACAAAACGTGTTTGGAATGACATGCTTACGGATGAGATGAAGCGTATCATTCGAGAAAAAGGTGTTTTAGGTCCCTCTGATGAGACAAATGGATATTGTTTGACATATGATTTATTTCAAGAAGCACAACAGCATTATTTATTGGATAGAAAAATCAATTACGATGGTGTGGTTCTTTTGATTCAAGGAGATTGTGATCCTTTGGTCCCGTATCAAACGGTTTTTCAGATTAAAGATCAATTGACGAGTGACACTGTTTCTGTTTATTTGATCAAGGGGGGAGGGCATCACTTTCGAGGAGAAAGGGAGTTGACATTAATTCAAGAATTACTATCTATATTGGATAGGGAGATAAAACATGAATAATGAAACTTTAAAAAAAGCATTTAGGCTCTTCTTTTTATTATGTTTTGTAAATGCGGTCGGTTATGTTGGCGGTGGATTTGTGACGCCGGATCGCATAAACTGGTTGTATGGATTAAATTTACCCCCCCTCATGCCACCTGCTATTGTTTTTGGATTGGTTTGGCCGATTTTATATCTCTGTATTGCAGTATCCGCATTTTTAGTATGGGGAAAAACCTCTCCTCGTAATTTTGCTGTACAACTGGCTTTTAACGGTCTATGGCCGTTTGCTTTTTTCTATCTCCATTCTCCGATTGGCGGATTGATTGTTATCTTTTTATTACTTGTTTTCTTAATTTTGACCATAAGACAGTTTTATCCGGTCTCTAAAAGTGCTGCTTTTTTACTCATTCCATATCTGATCTGGGTTATTTTTGCTTCATATTTAAACGGATATATCGCTTTGTTTAACTAATTTTTGAGTTAAAAAGACTTTTTGAGCAGATTTTTTATTATTGTGTTTTTTCTCTGAAGAATGCAATTTCTTGGGCCCATCCTTGAAGATCGTTCGGTGTTTCCAAATAAAACGGGATATTTTTGAGAAGAGGGTGTGATACAAGGTGTAAGAGGGCATCTGCTCCGATAGATCCTTCCCCAATTTTAGCATGACGATCTTTGTGACTATTAAAGGGTGTCAGGCTATCATTTAGATGAATAGCCTTAAGACGATTAAGACCGATTATCTTGTCAAATTCCTCTAATACGGCTTCTAAATTGGAAACAATATCATATCCGGCTGAATAAACGTGACAGGTGTCCAGACAAACACCGATATGTTCCGGTATTTGAATGCGGTTGATAATTTCTTGAATTTCTTCAAATCGAGAACCGATTTCACTCCCTTTTCCCGACATGGTTTCTAAGAGAAGGGTTGTTGTTTGTTCCGGTTTTATAATTCGATTTAATATTTCCGTAATAAGGGAAATACCTTGCTCAATTCCTTGACCTACATGAGATCCCGGATGGAAATTATAGAGCTGATTTTTGGAAATTTGTTCCATTCTGCTTAAATCTTCTTTAAGTGTTTGTTCTGCAAAAGATCTGGTTTGTGGATTTTCTGCTGCCGGATTAATTGTATAGGGGGCATGGGCCAAGCAGATAGGAATATCATGTTTTTGACAAGTGGAACGAAATTGAATTAAATCGTTGCTATCCAGATCTTTTGCCTTTCCGCCACGAGGATTCCTTGTAAAAAATTGAAAGGTATTTGCCCCTATGGATAAAGCTTCTTGAGCAATGTGTTCAAAACCTTTTGAAATAGAAAGATGAGCTCCTATGATTAACATGATATCTCCTCAGTTTTGTTCTAAAAAAAGTAAAAATTTTTTTATTTCCAATCCACCGGCATACCCTGTTAGTTTTCCGGATTTTCCAATCACACGATGACAAGGAATAACGATCGGAAGCGGATTAAAATGATTGGCTCTTCCAACCGCACGACAGGCATTCGGATGGGCTATGGAAAGGGCTATTTCCTGATATGTTCTTGTTTGGCCGTATGGAATTTTTTGAAGAGCGTTTAAAACCTTTTTCTCAAAGGAAGAAACAGATGGATTAAGAGGTAGATCAAAGTGTTTAAGAGATTTTTCGAAATAAGCATGAAGTTGTTGAGCCGTTTCATACAAAAGAGGTGTTTGTATTTTTTCTTCTTCCTTTTGAGGGATTTTTCCGAAATAAATTTTTATAAGTTGTTCATTCTTTTCTATAAGCGTTAAGTTTCCAAAGGGAGTGGAGTAAAAAAAATAAGGCATTATATACGTTCCTTTTTATCTGTTTTTTTGATTCGTTTTTTAGGTAAATATTTTTGCAGTCGATTCAAAAATAAGTTTTTTTCTTGATGATCAGGCCATAACCCCTTTTGAATACAGGCTTGTTTAACAAAGGTGTTTTCGTTTTCTTGAATAATTTCAATTCTAAAGGTTCTGATACATTCCCATTTATCTACCGGATATTTAAGATTCCACTCTTCCATCAATTCTTTTTTTTGAGGGGAGAGCGCGAAAAATGGGGCATAGGTGTCATTGAAATACAGATAGGCTCTTGCAATAATTCCTCGTGCTATTTGAGGAGGCTCAATGGTTTCATTTTCAAGCTTAAAAGGACATGATCCGAAATAGGAGGGAATAATCTCTGATAAATGACCAAAGTCCATATTTTCACGAATGGCGTTGATAGAGCCGATCGCCGGATATAAGTTATAAAGATCGGTTTGCATTTTCCTATATAAGGGATTAGCTTTTTCAGCACATCTTCGCCCTTTGTACTTTTTTTTATTTCTTGTGACACATAGAGGATGGCCCTCTGTCCAAGCAGAGAATGATTTTCCGAAATTTTCTGCGGGTACAATATGTTCCACTTCAACACGCTCCGAACGATCGGCCAGAGCCGCCATATTAAATCCTTTGGGAGGTATAATTTCCCTATCGTCATTAAAATCCGCTTGACAATAAACTGTTTTTTTATAATCAAAATAAACCTCATCCAATAGTAAATTTTTAGCTCTTGTAAAGGAATTTTTGGGATTAAAGTCATTTTGTGCGTATCCGACAATAGGAGCAAAAAACAGCAAGAAAAAAAGAAAAAATATTTTAAAAAACATATTTACTCCTTTTGTTGTTGTAAACTATATGTATTGTTAAATTGGTGTAAATAAGTCTCTTCATGAGCAATATCCAATTTTATTCAAGTGATCACAAGGAATTTTAACAGATCCGGAAAAGGTGTCGACTAAAAGCATTTTCTCTTTAAGGAAGTGTTCTATGTTAAGCATTATTGTTCTTGACATATTTTTTTATAAACGTGTTCAATTTGAGTTCGAGGAACCCAATCCAAATAGATATTGTTCTCATAAAGATAAGAAATTTTATCACAGAGAGATCTTGTTTCACAGATGTGTTGAGGTATTTTTGAATGAATGCATAAATTCATCGAAATAATTTTTCGATTTTCCAGTATATCCATATAACGACTCAATGGATAATCAGTATGGAAACGAATGGCAATAAGCGGAAGACTGATAAATCCTATTTTTCCACCTCTTATCAATATTTGGGTCCAATAATCATAATCTTCCGTAGTTCTAAAATGGGTATTATAAGAAATATTATGCCGATCGATAAACGATTTTCGAACGGTGTTTCCGGAATTGCTAATAACATTATCCTGAAGCATGAGAATGACCGGAAAAAAAGGAAGAACTTTTTCTTTTGGTCTTAGATTCTTATCCAATAAAACTCTTTCGGTGTAGACGGTGACGAGAGAGGTATCATGCTCTAATACGTAAACAGATTTTTCTAACAGTTCTTTAAGCATTTGATCATCACTGTCCATGATTGTTAAATATTTTCCGCGTGCCTCTTTTTGGAGTCTGTTTCTGGAATAAGGGATACCTTTGTTTGTTTCATTTTTTAAAATTTTAATGCGAGAGTCTTTTTTTGCATAATTTTGGAGAACTTGAAGAGTTCCGTCCGTAGAGCCATCATCCAAAATCAAGAACTCAAAATCAGAATATGTCTGATTTAAAACGCTTTCAATCGCATAAGAGACTAACTTTTCACGATTGTAAACAGGCATAAGCACAGATACGGTAGGTCGAGCAGGAATATTCAAAAATATTAAAAAGATAATGATTGATATAAGAATAAAAATAAAAATATAGGGGAGTAGATTTTTAAATCTGTTCATACTTATAACCGTCTTATCACTTGATTTGGACGATACATACAAATCAAAAAAACAACAAAACCATATGAGAAAAAGTGGCGGATGGGGTGAGATTCGAACTCACGGTGGAGTTACCCCCACGCCGGTTTTCAAGACCGGAGCCTTAAACCACTCGACCACCCATCCATATTCACCGAAATTCCCGAAACACATATTTGTTTGATTGACAGGAACTGTTGTTTATCGTACAATGAAAAAAATAAAAAATCAAGATGTTTTTTTAAAAAAGAAAAAATTATCTGGCTGTGAGGTTCAAATGAGACAAAGAGTAAGTCAATTTTTCTGGATTATCTCCTTTTTTCTTGGTGTTTTTTTTATCTCGTTTGAGGCATTTTCAAATATTTCTGATCCTAAAGATGATGATATAGTCTCTTTATCCGAAACTTTTAATTATTTTAAAGAAGAAATTCGAAAAAAAGCTATAGAAAATGGTATTTCTGCTTCTTTTCTAAATAAAGTCATTCCGCAAATGGAATTATTACACAGTGTTAAGAAGGCAGATCGAGAGCAGTCGGAGTTTTTACTGACTTTTTGGGATTATACGGATAGAGCCGTTTCTTTTTCTCGAATCCAAAAAGGAAAAGAGATGATTCGAAAGCAAAGTGTTTTGTTAGATAGAATATCAAAAAAATATAAAGTTCCCAAACACTACCTTGTCGCATTTTGGGGATTGGAGACAAATTACGGACAATTTAAAGGAAATGTAGATACCCTAAATGCACTGGTGACTTTAGCTTATGATCAAAGACGGCGATCGTTTTTTACAAGAGAATTGTTAACATTTTTAAAAATTATGGAACGAGAACAAGTGTCTTTGATCAAAGGGTCTTGGGCAGGTGCTTTCGGGAATTTTCAGTTTATGCCGACAACATTTGAAGCGTATGCTGTTGATGAAGACCAAGATGGTAAAAAAGATATTATAAATTCGTTGCCGGATTCATTTGCTTCGGCCGCTAATTACCTTTCAAAAATGGGTTGG
The DNA here is from genome assembly GCA_949286245.1 of uncultured Alphaproteobacteria bacterium. Classification (GTDB taxonomy): domain Bacteria; phylum Pseudomonadota; class Alphaproteobacteria; order CAAHEQ01; family UBA3637; genus CALXPF01. Next base: position 9,716 of record CASECF010000082.1, on the reverse strand, counting down.
AAAGAAGGCGAAAAATGGGGGAGGGAAGTTCGTTTGACAAAACCGCTGGATTGGAACAAAATCTCTCATGATAAACCACACACAATTTTAGAATGGTCTAAAATGGGAGTTCAACCGGCAGATGGAACAAAGTGGAAGAAGAATTCCCTTATGATGCAAGCGAGTTTAATACTCCCGATGGGTGTTAACGGACCGGCGTTTTTGACATATTCTAATTTCAATATTATTATGCGTTGGAACAGATCCTACTTATATGCTCTTTCGGTCGGTATTTTGGCAGATCGAATCGGATATAAAAATGCAAAAGGACTTATTCATCGGAAGCGTCATAAACCTCTCTCCAGAATAGAAGCCAAAGAGATTCAATCTCTTTTAAAAGAACAGGGTTTCTATCAGGGAGAAATTGATGGAATTATTGGTTCCGGTACGCGTAAATCCATTCAACGTTTTCAACGTACAAACAAGTTGCCTGAAGATGGTCATGCTGATGATTATTTATTAGATAAATTAAGGGGATATAATAAATGATTAAAGTGTATGTTTATTTGTTTTTTATGAGCCTTTTGACACTTTCCGGATGTACGGATAACGGCGTTTTGTTTCGTTCTTCCGGATACGATATCCAAAAAGAAACAGGAATTTATAAGATAGGGCAACCTTATCAAATCAAGGGGGTCACTTATACTCCTCAGGAAGATTATTCTTACTCGGAAAGTGGAATGGCTTCATGGTATGTCGGAGATTCAAATCATTCTATCACGGCGAATGGAGAAAAATATGATCCGAATTTAATGACAGCTATGCACAAGACTCTTCCGTTGCCGAGCCTCGTGCGTATTACTAATTTAGAGAATAATAATACGGCTATTGTTCGGGTTAATGATCGAGGACCATTTGTTAATAATCGATTGATGGATGTATCCCAAAAAACAGCGGAAGCTCTTGAATTTACATTAACGGGGACAACAATGATCAGAGTTGATATTTTACCGGAAGAAAGTAGACGTATGAAAGAAGAGCTTTTAAGACAGAATAAGGTTGATACTTCTGATTCTCAACCCAATATCCCATTAAATTTTAATGCTGACTTGAGCCAACCATTATATGCTCCCGGTGTTTCCCATCAAATTTTGTATGATGGAGAAACAACAGATCTGGGAGAGCCTGTCGTTTTGGAAGAAGAATTAAAACCTATCGATTTAACGAAGGAAACACAAAATGTCTCTACTGATAGGAAGGATGTTGGCGTGAACGGGGAAACATCTGCCCCCAATTTACAAGTATTGGAAAATCCTGTTATAAAAAATGATATTGACACTTTGAAAAAGAACATATCTCAACCGATTTCAGAAGTGAAATTAAATGACAATCCGACTTCTGTGACTTCTTCTTTATCATCTGCAGAACAATTGATTGAGAGTGCTCAAAAAATTTCTTCTCGATCTGACAAAATAAAAGATGATATTACTGAGGAAAAAATTTCAAAACCCGTTTTTTATATTCAGACCGGATCATTTACAAATTTACAAAATGCTGATCTTTTCTCTAAAGAATTGGAATTATATGGAAAAGTTGATATTTATCCGAAAAAAATTGGGGGCAGAAATTTTCATCGCGTTTTAATCGGACCTTTTGAAACAAGAGAGGATGCAAATCAAATGCTTGACAAACTAAACAGGGAAGGATATTCTGATTTCAAAATTATTTTGGAAGAGAAGGGAAACAATGATGAATAAATATTTTTTGCTCTCAACAATAACCGGTCTTTGCCTTTATGCGCTTACGACAAACGCTTTCGAAACGACGGCAAAAAATGCATTCTTGATTGATGCAAATACGGGCTATGTTATGTTAAACAAGGATGGGGATGTCCCTATGCCACCTGCTTCTATGAGCAAGCTGATGACAGCCTATATGATTTTTGATCAATTAAAAGAAGGTAAAATCACGTTGGATACGGAATTTACGGTTTCGGAGAATGCTTGGCGGAAGGGCGGGGCTGCAAGTGGAAGTTCCACTATGTTTTTGAAACCAAATCAAAAAGTAAAAGTAAGAGATTTATTAAGAGGAATTATTGTTCAATCCGGTAATGATGCGTGTATTGTGGCTGCTGAAAATTTAAGCGGAACGGAAGATGTTTTTGCCGCTTTAATGACGGCTCAAGCTAAAAAACTAGGTTTGAAGAACGCAACATTTAGGAACTCTACCGGCTTGCCGGATCCGGATCATAAAATGAGTGCCAGAGATCTCGCATTGTTAGCTCAAGCACTCATTCGGGATTTTCCTGAATATTATCCCATTTATTCCGAAAAAACATTTACATATAACGGTATCAAACAAGGGAACAGAAATCCTCTTTTATACGATGTTGTCGGTGCTGATGGATTAAAAACAGGGCATACCAATGTTTCCGGATACGGATTAACCGGATCGGTTAAAACACAAGATGGCAGACGATTGATTATGGTTATTAACGGTCTCAAGAGTATGAAAGAAAGAAGCCAAGAATCGAAGCGAATTATGAGTTGGGGATTGGCATCTTTTGAAAATGTTGAACCCTTTAAGAGTGGACAAAAAATTGAAGATATTCCGGTTTGGTTGGGTGAACAAAAAACAGTTGCGGCAATAGTTCCTGAAACAGTTGTTGTGACTATTCCGAGGGGACAGGAAAATATTATTGAGGCCAAAATAAATTATGAATCTCCCTTAATTGCTCCGATTTTAAAGGGACAAAAAGTGGGAACTTTGACAGTTAAAACGGATGAACAACAAGTTAAGACGGTTGATCTGGTAGCCTCCGATTCTGTTGAAAAAGTGGGATATTTCGGGAAATTAAAGGCAGTTGTGCTCAGTTGGTTTGGGAAATAAGGAATGAAAACCGGATTTTTCATTACATTTGAAGGCGGAGAGGGATCAGGTAAATCCACTCAAATAAGGTTGCTTGAAAAATGGTTTGAAAGAAAAGGGATTTCTACGCTCCTTACAAGAGAGCCGGGTGGAAGTGTCGGCGGTGAAGAAATTCGCTCTTTACTTTTGAGAGGGGGAGCGGATCGTTGGGATCAGTTAACGGAAATTCTTTTGTTTTCAGCAGCCAGAAGAGATCATTTGATCAAGAAAATATGGCCTGCCTTAAAGGAAGGAAAAGTTGTTATCAGTGATCGTTTTGCAGATAGTACCTATGCTTATCAAGGGTTTGGATATGGAAAAGATCAAAACATTATTCAAATCGTGGATCAGTTGTATACGATGATTGCCGGAAGGTTTAAACCCAATTTAACCATTGTGTTGGATATTGATCCTCAAATCGGCTTGAAGCGCAGTATAAATCGAGTAGGAAATGATGAACAACGATTTGAAGAAATGGACTTAAAGTTTCATCGGAACTTAAGAGAGGCATATTTAAACTTAGCCTTGCGAGAAAAGGATCGGTGTGTTGTTATTGATGGAAATCAGTCTCCCGATAAAGTCCATGAGGATATTTTAAAAATTCTGGAAGAAAGGTTTAAATGTTAACTCCGGAAGAGCAACTTTCTATGGCGATCAACAAAGGAAGAATTACCGGTTCATGGTTAATTTGTGGTCCTTTTGGTGTCGGGAAAAAGAGATTGGCTACTCGCTTTTCTTCTTTTTTGATGACGGGAGACTGGAATAAAGAGCTTTCTTTTCATTCAAACATTAAGTGGATTAGATGCGGTTTAACAGACGAGGCCAAAAAAGAGATACAAAAAATGATTTTGGCAGGAAAATTGGTTGAAGAAAATGATAAAACGAGATCTCGAAAAAAAGAAATAACGGTAGATGAAATCAGACAAGGCTTGCAATTTTTATCTTTAAAACCCGGATTTTCCGAATACAAAATATTAATCATTGATTTAGCTGATGATATGAATGAAAATGCCGCTAATGCTTTGTTGAAAGTATTGGAAGAACCTCCGGAACAGAGTATTATTTTTTTATTATGTCAAAATACCGGAAAAATTTTACCGACCATTCGCTCCAGATGTCGTCAAATTATTTTAAAACCGCTTTCTTATGAAAAACTGGTTCAATGGATAAGGGATAATTTGCCGGAATGTCAAGATCCGGAATTACTTGCCGATTTAGCGGAGGGGTCCATCGGCATGGCTCAAAGAATTTATGATCAAAACGGTATTTTATTATATCAAAAGATTAAATCTTTTATAAAACCATTAATAAAAATTGATATAGAGGGATTAAGTGTGTTTTTGGATTCTCTTTTAAAAGAAGAGGGGCAGTATCAGTTATGTTGTTTTTTTCTGTTAAAACATCTTTCCGAAAAGGCAAAGGAGGAAGCTCTAAACAATAGTTTTACCGCTTTATCTTATTTGGATTTATATGAAACGGTTCAGTCTGAAATAAATACGATAGATTCTCTTAATTTAGATCGAAAACAGGTGTTGATGAATATTTTTTTCAAAATCAGTGAGGGAGTAAGAAATGATTGATAGTCATTGCCATTTAGGAATTGACGATTATAAGGAAGATATTGAAGGAGCTCTTGATCGATCCAGACAAGCGAATGTATCTCATATTTTAACGGTGGCTTGTTCTTATGATCAAATATCGGATTTAAAAAAAATGTTGGAGTATCCTAGTGTTTATGGGGCTTTCGGAATACATCCCGAGTATGCCGAAATATATCAACCTCAACAAGATCTCCAAAGTTTTTTTCAAAACCCCAAAATTGTGGCTTTGGGTGAAATCGGATTGGATTTTCACTATAGGCCCGAAACAAAAGAGCTTCAAAAGAAAGTTTTTATTCAGCAATTAGAACAAGCCATTGATTTTAAAAAACCTGTTATTATTCATACAAGAGAGGCGGAGGAAGAGACGATTCAAATTTTGAAAGAACACTCTTTTCAAGGAAAATTAAAAGGTGTTATGCACTGCTTTACCGGAAGTCAAAAATTGGCAGAAGCCGCATTAAATTTAGGTTTTTATATTTCTGCTTCCGGTGTTATTACATTCAAAAACGCCTCAAATTTAAGAGCTGTTTTTAAGCATATTCCGCTCGATCGACTTCTTATAGAAACAGATTCTCCTTATTTGGCACCGGTTCCATTAAGGGGTAAGCGAAACGAGCCGTCTTTTTTACCCAAAATTTTAGAGATTTTAGCCCAGATTAAAGGTGTTTCAGCTTTTGATCTTTCAAAAATAACTACTGATAATTTTAATACGTTATTTTTAAAGAGGAATAATAATGAAAATTAGAATATTAGGTTGTGGCCCATCTTATGGAATGCCCTCATTATCAAGAGGATTTGGTTTATGTGATCCCGTTAATCCTAAAAATACCAGAACACGTTCTTCCTTGTTATTAGAAACCGGAAAAACGAATATTTTATTTGATAGTGATCCCGAAATACGACTTCAGTTGTTGAGAGCCGGTCGTCCAAACGTAGATGCCGTGATTTATACACATGCTCATTATGATCATATGGGAGGGGCTGATGATTTGAGAGCTTTTTTAAACGAACACCATTTAAGACTGCCGGTTTATTTGACAGATCATGATGAACACCATTTTAAAGAACAAATGCAATACTTAATCAAACCGTCTGAAAATCAATCAGATAAACCAACATTTGTCTTGCATAAGATCAATGCATATGAACCATTTACAATTAATGGGGATGTTCAAATTATGCCTATTTTACAGTATCATGGAGAAGATTTATCCATGGGATATCGAATAGGTGACTTTGCATATTCGACAGATGTGAAAAGGATGGATCCCAAAGGCTTTGAATTATTAAAAGGAATTAAAACGTGGGTCTTAGGCGTTGTGACAACAAAAGAAAATAATAAGCATATTCATTTGGAAGAAGCTCTAAGATGGATTGATTTGATTAAACCGGATCAGGTTTATTTAACGCACATGGGGGGTCGAATGGATTATGAAACATTATGTAATCAGCTGCCATTATATATCAGGCCGGCATATGACGGGATGGAGCTAGAGGTTTAGAACTTTTGTAAAAGAAAGGAAGAATAATGGATATTTATTTACTCTTTGGACCACCGGGATCAGGGAAGGGGAGTTTAGGAAAATTATTGCCCAAGGAAGCCCATCTTTCAATAGGGAATTTATTAAGAGAACAGAATATTGATTGTTCAAATGGAAAGTTAGTTTCGGATGAATATGTTAATTCTCTGATATTGAAATATTTAAAACAAAATCTCCATAAAGAATTTTTGGTATTGGATGGCTATCCACGAACCGAATCTCAAGCTCTTTTTTTAAAGAAATATTTCCAAGATCATATAAAAACATTTATTCATTTATCTTGTTCTGATGAAGAAGTTATTGATCGGGTCTGTTTTAGAGAAACATGTGATTGTGGTTGTTCTTATCATCCACGTTTAAAACCACCCAAAAGGATTGGTATTTGTGATTCTTGCGGATCAGTATTAAAAAGACGCTCGGATGACACAAAAGAAATTATTCAAGAGCGATTGTCAGTGTATAAAAAGGAAAAGAATAAGATTTTACGACATTTCCAAGATAAGTATATTGATGTGTCAGTTGAACGTAATTTTAAAGAAAGTTTAAAGAAAATTGCTCAATTTATTTTATCAGGAAATGAAACCTATATTAAGGATATTCGTAATTTTCCAATTGCTCGTGATCAGATCAAGCAATATGGACGAGAATAATTCAAATCAAAATTATTTGATAATTTAATGAGGATAGACAAGCCGTTTTCAGCGAGCTTGTCGTGTCAATATTTGTCTTAAGAGATTTTTTGGGCCAAAAATCGCTCTTATTTTATATATAAGCACTAAAAAATATTAAAAATCAATTAATTAATAGGGTTTTTCTGTAAATATACCTTCGATTAAACGGATATAAAGCAAGGAAGGTGTATCTCTCTAGGATTATGAGAAAGAACGTCCTGAAATTATGCGTATTTTAGAAAAAAAATAGCTTTTTCCCATAAAATTAAAATATGATATTTCTATAACAAAATAAATGATAATATAAAAATAATATAAAATCAAAATATTGTTAATCATATTAAAAATAAAACTTTATTTGGATAAAATAGAAAAGAAAGTTCCCCCGTTTAAAATGATCTATTACTATTCATAATATAAATTATGCGACAATTATATATTATGAGAAATACACTTTCCTATTTAAAATCATAATGTTATAAAATATGTGGATAACTTTGTGAATAAATAAAAACATCTTTAAAGAAGTCCTTGAAGCTTTGCCGAATTTAACTGAAAATATATTTAAAAACTCTTTTTTATGAGCTTTTTATCTGATTTTTTATTTATAAAAACAATATTTATTATTTTATTTCATATTATTATTTCTTTTTTTTGATCCATTAAAATAAGGGTGTTTTTTTACTTTATTGTTATATTAGAAACAATTTTTAATTTTTTTGAAACAAAACTTCTTTTCCTCCTCTCTTTTTTATCATGGTCTTTTATCGGTGCTTTGAGTGTTTATACCAAAACAAAATTTCAGAGAGGATATCCTCCGGAAGTACCACTTTTAAGGCAGAAATCTCTCAAAATTTGTCTTAGTTTGATTGAAATGTGTATAAAAAACTTTATATTTCAATAAATTATTTTGAATTATCCTCAATTTTTGATTGCATTCTTGCCATTTTTATCAAAATACGATACTCTCTTTTGTAAAAAAAGGATACCTGAGATGAACAAGTTGAAATTTTTAATGATACTTTTGTTGTGTTGTACCATAGGATATTTATTTTTTTTTAATACAAATATCCCCAAACCAGATCCGTTTAATTTTCCGGTAGACTTAGTTTATACATGGGTGGATGGAAATGATCCCATCTGGCAGAAAAAGAAAAATTTATATTTGAAAGGGCAATCGAATGTATCTCAAGATTCCGCCGGAGAACACAGATATGCCGATCATGATGAATTAAAATATTCTCTTCGATCGGTTGAAAAAAATATTCCTTGGGTTCGACACATTTATATTATAACCGACTCCCAAAAACCGATCTGGCTCAAAGATCATCCCAAAGTGACGATTATTGATCACAAGGACATATTCCCTCCCGATGCATTACCGACCTTTAATTCTACGGCTATTGAAACGAGATTGCCCTTCATTCCAGGACTATCTGAACACTTTTTATTTGCAAATGATGATTATTTTGTTAATTTTCCTTTAGAAAAGAGCTTTTTCTTTGATCAGAAAGGCAATCCGATTGCTGATATTTTTATTTTAGGATTAACCCCTCAAAATAATCTTTACGGTGATTTGATTCAACATACAAACGATGTTGTTGCAACTAAATATCGATTACCTTTTAACGGAAAAGGTCTCGAGTTGGGACACAATATAACACCCTATCGTAAATCGTATTATATTGAAAATATGAAAGAGTTTGAGAAAGAGTTTCATGACACGACTTACTCCAAATTTAGATCTAAAAATGAAATGCAACGTGTCGGAATTACACTGATAGATGCGCTTAAGCACAGAACATTACTACGCTTTAATAAAATGACACCGCCGGACAGCCCGTGCAAATACAATGTGCTTGTCATTGATAATCCGTTTTTTTTAATAGAAATGTATCATCCCTGTTTATTCTGCATTAATGAACCGGCCAATCGTCCTGATTTTGGAGAGCGATTAAAACGGTTTTTAGAGATGAAATTCCCTGAAAAATCATCATTTGAAAAATAAAGCAGAAACCTTTTTTGTAAATTAAGCCTAAAAAGGCAGAATATATTTTAATAAAAACCAAGAAAAAGTTTGTGATATAAGGCTCCACTTTCCTATACAAAAAATACATTTATATAAGAAAATCTTATGTTATTACAGCAGAAAATATAATAAAAACAATAAGATATAAAGAAGCCAGTGCCTCAAAAAAAGGATCCTTTTTTTGAGGCGGTATTTTATGTAAAAAAAGCTTGATTTTCAGGCATTAAATAGTGTATAAAAAAAAGGATCCTTTTTTTGGAACAGAAAAACAAACAGGAAGGAGATTAAAATGATGTTTAAATCTTTATTTTTAAAGAATAAAAAGAACCAAGAAGCCTCGGAAGACGGTCGTTCCATGGTTGAGATGTTAGGGGTTCTGGCCATTATCGGTGTCTTATCGATTGGTGGTATTGCCGGATATAGTATGGCGATGAACCGCTATCGCGCTAATGAAATTATCGATACCGCCGCTAAAGTCTCAGTTATTGCTATGTCAAGCAATGATTGTATCTCCGGCGACTATGGATGTGCCTATATGGATGACGTAACGCAAAGTCAGAATGTGGCTGGAGTAAGTGATATGGTTGCTTATCGTAATGGTTTAGTGGCTATTGATCAATGGCATAGTATCAGTGAAGGCACTTACAAGGCTCTCCAGTCGATTGCTGGGAATAAGTTAGTTGGTGGTCTTGAAGGCTCTATTTTTTTAAACTTTGAAATGTATTAGGAAGAATTCTTTAAGATACATATTTTTAAAATCCTAAAAGGCATCCGATAGCTCGGGTGTCTTTTAGACAGGTTCAATCCCTTCCCTGCACCTTTTGAGCAAAAAAAAGAGCCGATTTTTACAAACCGACTTTTGAAACGTTCTGGTGGGTGTGACAGAGTAAACAGCAGAAAAATCACCTTTGAATAGGTGATTTTTCCTGTGCAACCAATGAGGGTTAATGTCTCGTTTGTGGCAACAAGCGGGACATTTAGCCGGAAT
>CASECF010000081.1 GCA_949286245.1 uncultured Alphaproteobacteria bacterium | reverse complement strand
AGCGCTCATACACAAATCATAATGAAACCTTTTACTAAAATATGTATATGATCTGGACACACTTCTCCGCCCACACGTCTATCCCTTTCCATTGACATAATTCTTTGAGCATGCTTACTCTGTTTTTTACTCTTTCTCCCCTTTTACTCCCCGACAATCCTTCTTTTCTATATTGGGATGCAAATACGATATGATCAAATACCATATGATATTTTAGAGGTCCACGTTTCTGTGATCATGTTTCCATATCTGTTATCAGGCCTCTCTCTGTCGTATGTGAAGACCTATGGATTATTTTGCCCTCTTGGCAGACCGCAAAATTTAAACAGATTGGGAGTACTTTCTCATCTCCATCGCTATCAGCTTTACTGAACCACGCGTCTAACGCGTGGTTTTCTAGATACAAAAAAGCTCCGATAAACGGAGCTTTCAAAAATAAAAACGCCAGACGTTTATTGAATATCCATTGCTTTAACGGCAGCAGATAATCTGGAAATTTTACGAGAAGCCGTTTCTTTCTTAATCGTTCCCTTCCCCGCTGCACGAGCTAATGAAGACTCGGCGACCTTGAAAGAAGCACGAGCAGCTTCCTTATCACCAGCCAAAATGGCTTTTCTCGTCTTTTTAACTTCTGTCCGAACAGCATTTAAACGATCAGAATTAATTCTTTCTCTCTTCTTATTTCTTTTAATTCGCGTCTTTGCCGATGCTAAATTGGCCATCTTAATCCCTCAATTAAAAAATAATAATAAAACTTTAAGGTCTTTCTTATATAATAAAAAAAATAAAAAGTCAACTGATTTTTAAGTAAAATAAAAAAATATCGCTAATCCGTCATTAAAGACAGCTCAAATTGAACTCGATGTGGATTTTTATTCTTTAAAACCCGAACTTGAAGCGAATCTCGATCTCGAGTAAACAAACCATCTCCTTTAGAAATCCAACCCAAAGCCGGCAATGTTTTTTGATAAAACAAAAGAACATCTGCCGCTGTTAAATGATCAGAAACAGCATTAACCACAATAATTCTGCCGGCCGGCGTATCAAATGAAAAATCTTCCGCCGCTTCAACAACCGTAAGACCTTCCATTAACGGTACATCATCTACCTCTGGCAAATAAGAATCGGCATATCCACCTCTTGATAAAATACAAATAGAAAAAAACAAAAAAACAAACAGAATCCTATGAAAACCAACTATCACGTCTTTAATTCCTCATCCGATCCTTCTCAGTAAAAATTCCATTCTTAGAATCTTCCCCTGTATCCTGAGTTCCCGTCGGCTTCTTTATAACCGGAGGAACAAATTTAATTCCCAACATGTTGTCTATTTCTTGATTGATTTTTTCAAGCTCAGCTTTTTTGTCACTTAAAATTTTTTCTTGTTCCGACAAAGACTTATTTTTTGTTTCACTCATGGCGGGCAACATATTCTCTATAGATTTTGTTGCCAATTCAATATCTTCCGTTGATAAAAACTGTTCCATCATCAACGCTAATTGTTCGGCTTCTTTCTTTCCATTTAAAGCAGCAATAAAAGCCCACTTATAGGCAGCTAAATCGTTTTGAGGCAAAACAATTCCCTTGCTATATAGCTGAGCAACCCGATACTGAGCATCTACATTCCCCTGCAATGCCGCAGCCAAAAAACAATAGCCCGCATTATTACGATTTTGCCCTTTATCCATTAAAAAGAGTTCACCTTGCTCAAACATCTCTTCCGGAGTCGGAATAAAAACACCACCTCGAGCCTCATCAAATTGACCATCGCACTGAATTGGTATCAGTGTTTCCTGATTATTTTCATCATAAGACCAAAAAGCGGTTTGTGCCTGCGCTGAAATTGTCCAAACACAAAATAACCCGACGACACTCATCAAAAGATATTTTTTCATACTGATTCCCTTTTCAACTCTCCTTTATTCATAAAATTTTTTTTTCGATAAGGCAAGAAGAAAATGTATTTACCCTTCTCATTTAATTATTTTCTTCAATCCATCCCGTCATTACATTTAAACCTTTCAAGGGAACTTTTTCCGGAAAATGAACTTTTTTCCAAAAAATATATCGATGAACCGGTGAATACCAATGCGGAATGACGATATACTCCCACAACAAAATCCGATCGAGTGCGTGGATTGCTGTTAGAAATTTTTTTTGATCTCGTGCAGTAATCAACATTTCAATCATCTGGTCCACCGCCTCATTTTTGATTCCACTGTAATTCATAGATCCCGAAACATCTGCCGATTGAGATCCCCAAAAATATCTCTGTTCATTTCCGGGAGACAAAGATTGTCCCCAAACCATCACGATCATATCATAATCGAACTGATCTAATCTATTTTTATATTGAATCGGATCTACAACACGAATATCAACATGTATCCCCAACCGTTTTAATCGTCCCACAAAAGGAAGTGTCACCCTTTCCCACGCACCAATAGATGCAGAATCCAATAAAATTTCAAATCGAAAAGGAACGCCTTCCGCATTTTGTAAAATACCGTTTTGAACACGCCACCCAGCTTCCCCCAATAAATCTAATGCTTTTTTCAATTTATATCTCATACTTCCATTCGGAGTCTGGAAAACTTCATGAAATACTTCCGATGGCAAAATATCTCGATAGGCGTTCAAAAGTTCCTCTTCATCTGTCTCTATATGAGCCGGTGCCTTTAAATCTGAATTATCAAAAAAACTATGAGTACGAGTGTATAATCCATAAAAAAGATTTTGATTCATCCATTGAAAGTCAAAAGCGTAATTAAGAGCTTCTCTTACTCGGCGATCCTGAAAAATCGGACGCCGAAGATTAAAAACAAATCCTTGCATACCACTCGGCAAATGATGCGGGAAGGCTCTCATCTTGATTTCTCCAGATAAAACTTTTTCATCTTTCATAAGAGAAATCCATTTTTTAGCCTCATTTTCGAATCTTAAATCTATATCACCCGCTTTAAAAGCCTCTAATGCAACCGTTGTATCTCTAAAATAATCATATTGTATTTGTTCAAAATTATAAAAACCTCGATTGACATTTAAATCCATCGCCCAATAATCAGATCGCCGTTCATAGACAATCTGTCTTCCGGCTATAAACGATTTAATCCGATACGGACCTGAAGAAACGGGTATATCTAGGCTTGTTCGATCAAACGAGTGTGTTGTCCAATATGCTTTCGATAAAACGGGTAGATCACCCAAAATAAGAGCAAGCTCCCTATTTTCTTTATCTTTTTTAAAATAAAATGTCACAATATCACTTCCTGATATTTCAACACGATCAACATCATTGTAATAATATCGAAAAGTCGGCGTTCCCTTATCTCTTAAAATATTAAAAGAAAATTGAATATCTTGTGCCGTAATGGAGGAACCATCGCTAAATTTAGCCTTAGGATTGATATGAAAAGAAACGCCCTCGTTGTTTGGTAAAAGACGAATACCATCCGCAACTAATCCATACATAGACATGGCTTCATCATCACTTTGCTTCATCAACGTATCATGTGTCAAACCAATTCCGGCAGGAGCAATCCCCTTAATGATAAAAGGATTAAATGAATCAAACGAACCAAACGCTGCCTGCTTTAAAATACCTTTGCGGGGAGCTTTCGGATTGACATAATCAAAATGCATAAAATAATCAGCATATTTCGGTTTTCCTCTTTGGGAAACAGAGGCTTGAAACGTATCAGCCCAAACAGGTGTGATCATCCCCCAACAGATACATAATAAAAAGATCCAAAGTCGCATTTATTTTTCCACAAAATCAATTTTGGCATCATCTGGTAATGTGACAGTTTCATATTTTGACAACGGTTCATCTTTTTGAATGGAAACATGCGTTATTGTAGTTTCTTTAGGTTGTTCACTCACTTGCTTTAACAGATTTTCAATTTTGTTAATCTTTGAAACAAGGTACCGCAAAATTAAACTTTGTCGATATACAAAAAAAATCGTAAAAATAACCAATGACATAGCACTGATCCACAAAACACCCGTTAAAAAAGCAAGCATCGACCCCATGACTCCTTTGTTTTCTTTTTTATGACAAATATTTTAACCACTGGACTTTTTCAATTATAACCGTTATAATGCAAAAAATCAAATTGAAAAGGACCCAAAAATGCAATATTTAGATTTTGAACAACCGCTCTTGGAATTGGATTCGCGAATCGAAGAGTTAAAAAAAAGTAATTCATCTCAACAAGAAGATCTCGTCGCAGAATTGGATCGATTAGCGACAAAACGAGATAAACAAATCATGTCTCTTTACAAAAATTTGACAGCTTGGCAAAAAGCAAGTGTTGCCAGACATGAAAACAGACCACATACTCTTGATTATATCCAATCTGTCTTTTCGAACTTTTCTCTTCTTTCAGGAGATCGTTCTTTTGCTGATGATCGTGCCATTATCGGTGGCTTTGCCTCTTTAGGGAAAGAAACTGTTATGGTAATCGGTCATGAAAAAGGACACGATACCGAATCTCGTCTGGAACATTGCTTCGGTATGGCCAAACCGGAAGGGTATCGAAAAGCTATCCGTTTAATGAAATTAGCCGAACAATTTAATGTTCCTGTCATTACCTTAGTTGACACGGCCGGAGCTTTTCCGGGTATCGAAGGAGAAGAGCGCGGACAAGGACAAGCCATTGCCGCATGTACCGAAGCCTGTTTGGATTTGAAAGTCCCCCTCATCTCTTGTATTATCGGAGAAGGCGGATCCGGAGGCGCTATTGCCCTAGCTGCCGGCAACGTTGTCTTAATGCTTCAAAATGCTATTTATTCCGTTATCTCACCGGAAGGCTGTGCCTCTATTTTATGGAAAGATTCAAAAATGGCACCCAAGGCAGCCGAAATTTTACGCCTGACCGCCGATGATCTTTATAAATTAGGTGTTATTGATGAAATTGTACCGGAACCGTTGGGTGGTGCTCATCGTTTCCCGACAGAAACAATGCAAAATGTCGGGAAAGCTCTCAAAAAACATCTTTCTGAGCTGTCTCATTGGACTGCGGATGAATTAGTACGTGCTCGTCATGAGAAATTCCTGAATATGACGCGACTGGAACAATAATTTTTGGCTTCATTATGATTTGCGTATGAGAGCTCATCACAATTTATATGCTCTACTATGCTATTAAGATAGCTCCACGTATAATTTGCAGAAATCGTGCATTCATTCGGTTTAGGAATAATGGATTTCTTCTTATAAAACAGGATCACACCGGCATAATTTTATTTCTTTCTCATATACGTTCATTTCTGATTTTAATGAAAAATTATGCCCTATTTATAATTGAGCTTAAATTTTTATTGGAGCAGAAGCAAAATTTAACAGGATTTCACTTTACGCAACAAACAAGCGTAAAAACCGTCCTGATCTTGATCGGGTGTCACCAAAAGAGCACCCGCAGGAGTCGTGAAAGGCTTGAGATGCGGATCTGAAACGGCAACACGTTCAAACCCTTGTTCTTCTTGCAAGACACTTAATATCACTGCTTCATTTTCTTCATACTGCAATGAACAAGTTGCATAAATCAATTCTCCACCGACTTTAACAAACCCCATAGCCTTTTTAAGAAGTTTTTTTTGAAGTTCTGATAATCGCTCAACATCTTTGGATGTTCGATGATATAACAAATCCGGCTGTCGACGAATCGTACCGGTTGCTGAGCAGGGAGCATCCAGTAAGACCGCATCATATATTTCTTGTGGAGAAGCCTCCTCTAAGTTTTGAACAGCCACTCGCACTTGACTCTCCAAATGAAGTCGTTCTATATTTTGTTTCAACCGTCTCAAGCGATATTCGGAAATATCAAACGCATCAACAAAAGCGCCTCGAACAGCCATTTGAATCGTTTTACCGCCGGGAGCCGAACAAAAATCAGCGACTCTTTTCCCGTGAAGATCAGAAAATAAAAAAACAGGTAAGGCGGCAGAGGCCTCTTGTACCCACCAGTCCCCTTGATCATATCCCGACAAAGTCGAAATCGTTGCTCCTTGATCGAGTCGAACGGTAGAAAAATTTAAATGCCGACCCCCTAATTTCTGAGCCCAGACAGACGGATTCGAACGAACGCTCACATCCAATGGCGCCGGAAGAACAAATTTTTCCGCAAACAACATTACTTTTTCAAGCCCGTATGTCTTTTCCCAATTTATCCTTAACCAGATCGGCAAATTAGCGATGGGATGGGGAATGTTAATTGTTCTTTTTTGTCGTTCCATATTTCTCAAAACGGCATTAACAAGTTTTGAAAAAGCACTTAATTTCCCTTGTTTGGTTAACTCCACACAGGTATCCACAACCGCATGCGCCGGAATATCCAAAAACAGCAATTGTGCCGTTCCTAAAAATAAGATTCGCTCCACTTCTTTTTGCTTATGAGAAAGCGGTTTACTTAAAAAAGAAGATAAAATAATTTGTATCTGTCCCAAACGCCTCAAAGTCGTCAAAACGAGCGTCCGAACAAAATTCTGATCTGCCGTATTGATTCCCTCTTGAGTATCTAACTGTTTTGTGAAAACATCTTTAGCCGTTTGTCCTTGATCCAAAACAAGGCTCAACAATTTAAGAGCCGTCCATCGAGTATGCAGAGCTTGTTTCATTAACGACGTCGTAAAAAGGCTGGCAAATCAACATTATCAAACGGATCATCAAAAACTTGATTCGTTTGTTGCGAGGTCTGTTCTTTTTCACGTGATTTGGCCGATTTATTCATAAAACCGGGGACAAAATCAAATAATCCCGAGCGTATCGTTTTAACATTCGCATCTGCTTTTTTAGATTCCATATTAACCGCCTCTTTTATCTCCGGAACAGAACGAATAGGGACTGATTCCGCAATAACGGGAACTTCTTCCGCCAACAAAGGAGGTTGTGTAATTTCAGGATTATTAACAACTTCTACAGCCACATTCACTGTTTTAAGCGGTCGATCGTATAACTCTTCTCTCGGATGATCCGCTACAACAACGGTTGTTTGAATAAGTGTCGGCTGGGCTTCCTCAGGGGAAGTCTCATCAGACAAAACATCACTTATTTCCGAAACGGTCGGAACACTCACAATTGTCTCTTGAACCACAGGACGCGTCGGTTCAACAATTGTTTTCTCTCCGGTACGCTCTATTCCGGTTGCCACAAGAGACACTCGAATTTTCCCATGCAAATTCTCATCAATACAGGTCCCAAAAATAATATTTGCATCCGGATCTAGTTCCGCAACAATCCGTTCCGTAGCCGTATCCACCTCATTCAAAGTGAGATCTAATCCGCCAGACACATTAATTAAAATACTCTTTGCTCCTTTGACGGTTGAATCATCCAACAGCGGATTAGAAATAGCTTGCTCAGCCGCTCGTTCAGCACGCCCTTCACCCTCCGCTTCACCTGTTCCCATCATCGCTCGTCCCATAGAGGAAATAACCGTTTTAACATCTGCAAAATCCAAGTTAATCAATCCGGGAGTCATTACTAAATCAGTAATACTTCTGACACCCTGACATAAAACATCATCCGCAATTTTAAAAGCTTCAGCAAATGTCATATGGTCTCCCGCAATTCGAAACAGATTCTGATTCGGAATAACAATTAACGTATCTACATTTTTTTGTAATTCCGCAATTCCCGCCTCTGCGGTTCGCATCCGCTTACTTCCCTCAAACCGAAACGGCTTAGATACAACACCAACCGTTAAAATCCCCATATCTTTAGCTAACTTAGCAATAACGGGGGCTGCTCCCGTACCTGTTCCGCCTCCCATCCCTGCCGTTATAAACAACAAATGAAAGCCCTGCAGATATTCCTTGATTTTTTCCGCCGTTTCATTGGCTGCTGCCTTACCAACTTCCGGATTGGCTCCGGCACCCAAACCTTTCGTTAAATTAACACCTAATTGAATTTTATCGGCAACCAATGATTTTGATAAAGCTCGCGCATCGGTATTCGCCGCAAAAAAAGAAACTCCCGTCAATTCTGAAGAAATCATATTATTCACCGCATTACCACCGGCACCGCCAACCCCTATCACCCCGATATTAGGGGTCAAAAGAACTTCCGGCGGTGGTGTTGCCAAACCAATCGACAAACCGTTTTCATTCACATTTAAAAATTCTGAAGTACCCATTGAACCACCTTTCCAAAAAATCCATATTTAACCGGCTTTACTGCTGATTGTTCATTTAACAAACTTTTCTGTCTTATTATCGCATATTTTAACAACCCGATGCAAGTGGAAAATGTATAAGAATCGAATTGAGTTGATAACCCCTTGATGGGGGATGCCTTTCCAATACGTGTCACACCACCTAAACACTCTGCGGTCTTTTCTTTAATTCCTTGAAGATTGCTTCCTCCTCCTGTTAAAACAAACCGCTTTGTCGCAACAACAAAATGAGGATTCACTTCCAGTGTTTTAGAACAGCGTTCCAAAACCTCCTCTAATCTCGGCATAATAATTCGAATCAAATCTGATCTTGGTATTTGAAGATTCGATCCCTCCTCTTCTCCCACAATCGGAACAATTAATCGCTCCAACTCATCCTTAGGCGATAAAAAGGCGGCACCGTTCAGTGTCTTAAGACGTTCTGCTCCGGAAAGTGACGTACTTAATCCTTGTGCAATATCTCGTGTCATAGCATTTCCGCCAATCGGAATGACACCTAAATGAACCAATCCACCACCTAAAAAAAGAGCCAATGTTGTCGTTCCGGCGCCAAAATCTATTCCCGTCACCCCGATTTCCTTTTCTTCATCTGATAAAACCGCTAAAGCAGAAGCATACGGAGTTGCCACTTTCATATCAATACTGACATGACATCGATCTAAAACGGAAACCAAATTACGAGCCTGACTTTCCGGCAAAGAAATAACATGCATATGAACACCCAACCGATTTCCATACAATCCCCGCGGATCCATAATACCTTGTTCCTTATCAACCGTATAACTGAGTGGAAAGGAATGAATAACCTCATTTCCGTCTGACATACATGAAGTGATCACATTGTCAACCAATCGCTTGACATCACTGGCTGTAATGGGTTTCCCGTCACTAATTTCAATCTCTTTCTGAATATGAGTGGATTTTAACTGTGTGGAAGAAATATTCACAATGACTTTTTCAATCGTTCGTTCCGCTTGTTTTTCGGCTTGAGCCAATACGTCTCCGATACAATCCGTTGCCTTATCCAAATCAACAATGGCACCCGCTTTAATGCCTTTGGATGGAGCATATCCCATACCGATCACTTCCGGTCGATCATCCGATCCAAACCGAACCATTAAACAACAGACCTTAGAAGTTCCAATATCTAAAACCGTCACAAAAGATTTTAATTTTTTCTTTTGGGAAATCATTTTTTCTGTCTTCCTCCTTCTGTCAACGCCGGAGATTGAACAATTAAACGATCCGGTAATCGCAAATCAATAACTTTTAAATCGCGTTTTAAAATATCGCTTTCTTCATCTAAGCTCTGAAGACGAGATAAAGCAGAATCAATATCTGCCTCCGGCAAATAAACCTCTATTCCGTCCTCCACTTCATTTAAAATTAAATTCCAACGTCTGTTTCCAATTCGAACAGCTGATCTTACTTTTTGATCAATCTTGGGATATCGAGATAATATTTCTATGAGCTGAGGCGTGTGTTCGGGTGCATCTTCACCAACAACCAAAAGGACATTCGATACAACGGTTTTTTTATCTAAAATCAGTTGTCCCTCTTCATCAATCGGAAAATATTTACCTTTGTTTTGCCAAATAGCTATCGGCTGTTTTTCCATCACTTTAATAAATAAAACAGAAGGTAAATATCGCTCGACAGAAACACTTTTAACCCATGGTAATTTTTCTATGGCTTCTTTTTTTTCCTGAAGAGAAATATCAAAAACGGGCATACCTTGAACTAAATTCAAAGCCTGATTAATCTCTTTAAGCTGTGTTCTTGCATGCCCCTCAACAATCACTTGCTCCAAATCTAAATGAGATTTTTCTTTAATTTTAAGAATAACACCATTCATCATTCGAATCGTCTCTTTGCCGGTATCACTCATAAAAAAAGAGATAATTCCTACACTGATCACAACCAATAAAACCAGCATTATTTTAAGTTTCAAAGAAATTCGTTTTTTCTCTTTTTTTAATCGTCGCATCGAGCCTGCTCCACTAATTTAACAACCAGCTGTTCATAAGAAATCGATTTTGTTTTCGCAATATCCGGAACCAATGAAACCGATGTCATTCCCGGATTTGTATTTATTTCTAAAAAAATAAGCCTTTCTGATTTTTTTCGTGTCTCATCATATCGGAAATCCGTCCTCGAAACACCACGACACCCCAGTTGCTTATGTATCATCAAAGCTTGTCTTAACGCCTCTTTATAATCTTCCGAATCGATCTGAGCCGGAATAATATGACGAGCTCCCCCGACTGTTGCATATTTTTGTCGATAATCATAAAATCCCTTTTCCGGTATAATCTCGACACATCCTAACGCTTCTTGATCCGTAACGGCAACCGATAATTCTCTTCCCGATATATATGTTTCGGCTAAAACAGGTTTTGAAAAAGGCCAATGCTCCAGAAGCTCATCAAGTTCCTTTTGATTATGAAGAATAAAAACACCTACCGAAGATCCCTCATCATTTGGTTTAATAACAAATGGAAAAGAAAATGGAGCCCCCTCGCCTTTCAAACCTTCTTTAGAAACAAAACATTCTTCCGCTACAGAAATTCCAAATGTTTGAACAAATCGTTTACACATACTTTTATTCATAGCTATCGAGGAAGCCAAAACACCCGAGTGTGTATAGGGGATTTTCAAAATATTTAAGACCCCTTGTATACATCCATCTTCACCGAAACGACCGTGAAGCGCATTAAAAACAACATCCGGTTTTTCAATCTTTAGTTGAGAAACAAGAGCTTGTAAATCTGATGTTAAGTCCAATGGAACAGCAATATATCCGCTCTTTTCAAGGGCTTTTAATACACCCGCTCCACTTTGTAAAGAAATATCTCGTTCAGAAGACATCCCTCCCATCAAGACAACCACTTTTTTCATTTAAAATCCTTTTCAACCCCCATTTTCTTAACTTCCCACTCCAACGCAATTCCTTCTTTTTCCAAAACAATCGATCTAATTTTCTCCCCCAAGCGTTCAATATCACGCGCCGAAGCTTGACCCTTGTTAATCAAAAAATTCGCATGCTTTTCCGAAACAACGGCATCCCCTATTTTCATCCCTTTTAATCCGTTTTTTTCAATTAACTGCCATGCTTTTAATCCTTCCGGATTTTTAAATGTAGAACCTGCCGTTTTAACACCCAAAGGTTGAGAGTTTTCTCGTATTTTCTTATAAGATTTTATTTTTTCTTGAATATTTTTTAAGTCATCCGGTGTGCCTCTAAAGGTAGCCTCCACAAAAATCCAATCATCCGGCAAACAACATTTTCTATATGAAAAGATATTGGTCTCTTGCGGATCTATCGTCAAAAAATCCCCTTCTCTTGTCATAACTCGAATAGAAACCAAAATATCTTGAATGGAACGACCATGTGCTCCTGCATTCATCCGAATAGCCCCACCGACAGATCCCGGAATACCGCACATAAACTCCAATCCCCCCAATCCATTTTGAGCGGCAATCCGTGATACCTCCATCAAACCGCTTCCGGCTCCGCAAATGAGATAATGATTTTGAACCTGTATCTCTGAAAAAGATCGTCCCAAATGAACAACAATTCCAGATATCCCACCATCTCTAATCAAAACATTACTTCCGGCCCCCAAAATAGTCAGGGGTACGGGTGGCATAAAACGAACAAGACGTTCTAAATCAGAACAATCCGCCGGTTCGAAATAAATTTCCGCACGTCCTCCCACACCAAACCAATTCTTTTTATGAAGGGGTTCGTTTTCAGAGATATAGCCATTTAACGGTGGTAGTTGATCAATTAAACGGCATTCTTTTCGAAAAATTTTTTTTAAAAATATTGGTATTTTCATTATACTCGATTCTTTTTTAAAGATTGAACTAACCGTACCGCTTGTCCCGAAATAGACCCAGCCCCTAAACAAACTACACGATCTCCCGAGGATGTTAATTTTTTTATCTGATCCGGCAATTGCTCAAAATCGGACAAAAAAGAAACCGAAGGATGTTCCTTTTGAAGGGCTTTGAAAAAATTTTCTCCCGTAATATCCGAAATAGGATCATCTCCCGCCCCGTATACCTCACACACAATAACATGATTCGCCTCAGAAAATGAATGTAAAAAATCATTCCACAAATCACGCAACCGTGTATATCGATGCGGTTGAAAAACAGCAATAATTTTAGAATCCGGAGAAGCTTCTCGAACAGCACTCAAAGTAGCCTTAATTTCAACGGGATGATGTGCATAATCATCATATATATGAATATTATGAACATTTCCTCGTTCCGTTAATCGTCTTTGAATTCCCTCAAATCGCTCCAGAGCTTTTTTTATCACCTCTTCTTTAATACCCAACTGCGTTCCGACAGCTATGGCGGCTAAGGCGTTTTGAACATTATGTCTTCCGATTAAAGACAAGGAAATATCTTTTATTTTTTTAAACTTATTCCCTTTCCGAACAAAAACATCAAATGTTAAACGCCCCTGTTCGTACCGAATATGGTCTGCATGAACATCAGCCTTCTTATCTAATCCATAAGTGATAATTTTTCTCTCTTTAATCGTGTCGGCTAATTCCCGTACAACCGGATGATCAACACACAAAACAGAAAAACCGTAAAAGGCCGTATTACGAATGAACAACTCATAGGCTTTTTTCATATGATCATACGTTTGATAAAAATCCATATGCTCGGGATCTATGTTCGTAATAACGGAAATAGTTGTCGGAAGTTTTAGAAAAGACCCATCCGATTCATCGGCTTCTACAACAACATATTTCCCTCGACCCAACCGAGCATTCGATGCTTGTGAATTTAAAATACCGCCAATAACAAAACTAGGCTTTAATCGAGCTTGCATCAAAACACTCGCAATCAAGGAAGAGGTCGTTGTCTTGCCATGCGTACCGGAAACACAAATACTTTGTTTATAATGCAAGATTTCAGCCAACATTTCGGAACGATGTCCAACAGGTAGACCCAAACGACGCGCCTCTCTTAACTCGGGATTATTCTCATGAATCGCCGAAGAAATAACAACAGCATCCACGCCTGTTAAATGATCGGACGAATGACCTATAAAAACCGGAATCCCCTTTCTTCTGATCCGAATCGTATTAGAATTTTCTTTAGCATCGGATCCTTGAACTTTGACCCCTAAGTCATCAAGCATTTCAGCAATTGCACTCATTCCGATGCCACCGATTCCGATAAAATGAATTTTTTTGAGCGGTAATATCAATTTCATTAACGGGAACCTTTAATTAAATCAAAAACCAGAGACGCCATATGCTCCGCCGCATCTGTTTTAGCATTTTGATAGGCTTGTTTTCCGGCCTCTTTCAAAATATCCGGATGTGTCATTAAATACCCTAAACGATCAGAGAAGTCATCCTCATTAAAAGAATGTTCAGCTATCAACCAACCAGCTCCGGAATCACAGAAAATTCGAGCGTTTTCTGTTTGATGATCATCGGCAGCAGTCGGCAGAGGAATAATAATCGCCGGTCGACCAATAATAGAAGCTTCCGTGATAGTAGAGGCTCCTCCTCGGCCAATGATAAGATGACATTTTGCCATCAATTCCGGCATATCATTAAAAAACGATTTAATTGTCAATGACCTAAATCCGGCATTTTGATACAGCTTTTGGATCACTTCCATATCTTCCGGTCTTACTTGTTGGACTAAAGATATTTTTTGACGTAGTTCTAAAGGTAGTTTGAGTAAAGCAGCCGGTAATTTATGACTAAAAAAGCGAGCTCCTTGACTTCCCCCGAAAATCAATAACCTGAATTCATCCGTTGAATCCGGATACGGGCTATTTTGATATGATAAGACTTGTTCTCGGGCCGGTAATCCAACAAAAGTTGTCGGAATTCCTTCCGGAATCCGCATGGTGGGATTAAAAGAGGTTGCGATCATTCGTGTATTATGCGCCAAAACACGATTAGCCCTTCCCAAAACAGCATTTTGTTCATGCAAAACAACGGGAATATGCCATAAATGAGCTGCTAAAACAGCAGGTAAAGACGCATATCCGCCGACACCGATCACAAGCGCCGGTTTTAATTTCTTTAACAAAAAAAGTGCCTGTAAAGATCCCCAATACAACTTAAAAGCAGCACTTATTTTCCCTAAAAACGAACGACCGGTCACAGATTCCGCCGCTAATCTATAAATGGAAATATCGGGCAATGAATTAAATGTTCTCCCTCTTTTATCCGTAATAAAAACAATCTGAGCTCCGGCGTTACGTAGCGCACCGGCAATTGATTCAGCCGGAAAAATATGTCCGCCGCTACCTCCGGTCGTCACCACAATAAGCGGTGCTGTTCGATTTTGTTTTTTTATTTTTTGTTTCGTCATCATTCCAATCCCCTACTGAGCGTATGGCACCTTGTCAACCCTAAAATAATTCCAAAAGCAAAAGCTATAGAAACCAAAGATGAACCACCGTACGAAATAAACGGCAACGTCATCCCTTTGGTGGGAAGTAAATTAAGGGTTGATCCCATGTTTACAATAGCCTGAAACGCTATTTGTGTCAATAAACCGGCCACCGCAA
Organism: uncultured Alphaproteobacteria bacterium; assembly: GCA_949286245.1. Taxonomy (GTDB): domain Bacteria; phylum Pseudomonadota; class Alphaproteobacteria; order CAAHEQ01; family UBA3637; genus CALXPF01. Next base: position 24,845 of record CASECF010000081.1, on the reverse strand, counting down.
TTTGACAAAAATAATTATTTTCCTGTCGCATCAACCAAAATCCGCGCAAAACAATAAATGCAAAAACCAAAATAAGACAAGCCGTTAATATAAAACCAAACTCTTCCGCAGATACGGCTAAAATAAAGTCCGTATGAGCATCCGGCAATTCATATTTAACAATCCCCTCGCCCGGACCTTTTCCAAACCATCCTGCATTTTGAAGTGTCTCTAACGATTTTTCAACCTGATAGGCTTCTCCTTGTTCCGGATTTAAAAAACGATTGACACGCGCATGAACGTGATCCAATGTCAAATAAGCCGTCATACCCAGCATCACCAATCCCCCTCCCAACAAACCGACAATAAAAAAAGGAATACCGGATAAAAACAACTGAACACAAAAAATACCCGATATCGTTAATAACATTCCGACATCCGGCTGCTTAAACAATAAAAAAGCGACAATTGAATACAAAAAACAAGCAATTAAATATCCAGGGAACTGTTTAATCAGACGGCCACTAGCCAAAAGCCATGCACAAATAACAGCAAATGCCGGCTTCATAAATTCTGAGGGTTGTAATCCGATACTTCCAATATAAATCCAGCGTCTGGCTCCATTAATTTCCGACCCCCAAAATGAAACATAAAACATACAAATGAGAGCGCCCAAAAAAATAAGACCGGAAACACGACGAATTTGTTGAAAAGACAAAAAAGATGTTAAAAATAGAACAAGAAGAGCCGGCCCCAAAAAAACAAACTGCCTTTTAATAAAGTGAAAAGAATCAAAATGATTGCGTTCGGCAACGGCCGGACTGGCAGCAAATGTTAAAAAAATACCAAATAAAATCAAAATAAAAGACGCATGAAGCAACCCTTTATCCAAACTTCTGTACCTATTTATTAAAAATGATTTTATTTTTTCAAACATTTCGTTCCCCTTTTATCTGATCTTAAGGGTCGCCAATGCCAGAAGAGCGAGCAGAATAGAAACAATCCAAAATCTGACAACAACCGTTGTTTCCGACCATCCTTTTTTTTCAAAATGATGATGAATGGGAGCCATTAAAAAAACACGTTTATGACGTAATTTAAAAGAACCGACTTGAATAATATCCGACAAGGCTTCAATAACAAAAATCCCACCGGCAATTGCTAAAACCAGCTCTTGTTTAGTTGCTACAGATAAAGTTCCCAAAACACCCCCTAAAGCCAATGATCCCGTATCCCCCATAAAAACCTGCGCCGGATGAGCATTAAACCATAAGAAACCCAAAGTGGCTCCGATAAGAGCTCCGCAAAAAACAGACATCTCTCCTGCGCCTAAAACATAATGTATTTGAAGGTAAGAAGCATAATCAATACGACCAACCAAATACGCAATGATCATAAAAACCAAGGCACACATAATAACCGGCATACTCACCAAACCATCTAAGCCATCTGTTAAATTAACGGCATTTGAGCTACCGACCATCACAACCAAAACAAACGGAATATAGAAATATCCTAAATCAATGAAAACATCTTTAAAAAACGGAATTGTCAGTGTTGTACCCATAGGACCTTCTTCTAAAAAGATTAACCATAAACAAGCAACCAAACTGACAAAAAACTGAAGAGCTAACTTCTGCTTTCCGGAAATCCCTTTTGAATTATGTTGCGTTAATTTAACATAGTCATCCAATAATCCGGCAAAGCCAAATCCCATTAACACAAACAACAAAACCCAGACATAAGGATTAAACAACTGAGCCCATAACAGTGTCGAAACAACAATAGCGACTAAAATCATTAATCCACCCATTGTCGGTGTTCCTTTTTTTTTCAAATGTGTTTGCGGACCATCTACTCTAATGGGTTGACCTTCTTTTTGTTTTGTTTTTAACCAAGCAATAAAACGAGGTCCCATCAACAGACAAATAAAAAAAGCTGTAATTAAGGCTCCGCCGGAACGAAACGTGATATACCGAAAAATATTTAAAAATGTCCAATCAGTGGATAAATATGATAAAAAATATAACATTATTTTTCTCCCTTTAAGCCGGAAATAATAACACTAAATCGTGTTCCGAAAGATGCTTTTACCAAAACCAGATCTCCTTCTTTTAAATTTTGTTTCAACAAGGGGAGAATTTCTTCCGATGTTTGCGCCCATCCTCCTTTTTTACAATCCGGCAGATCATTATAAAGGCTCTTCATTAATGATCCGACAGTATAAACCAAATCTATTTCATTTTCAAGAATACTTTGTTTGAGATCTCGATGCATTTGAGGACCTTCATCCCCCAATTCCAACATATCTCCCAAGACGGCAATTTTCCTTCTTCCATCGGTTAAACCCAATGTATTTAAAGAGGCTTTCATTGACGAGGGATTGGCATTATAGGCATCATTGATTAAATGAATTTCAACACCACTCTCCAAAAGAACCGTTTCAATAGCTCCCCGCCCCGCAATCGGATGAAGAGATCCTAACACCTTCATAGCTGCCAAAGAACTCCCCCCCACGGAATCTATAACAGCCAAAACACCTAACGAATCTAAAGCAAAATGTTCTCCGATAAATCCCAACGCATATGTATATTCCGATCCGTGCCATTTCATATGGGTAAGCATTCCCTTTTCTGTCATCGTTATCCTCGTTAACATCAAATCGGCATTGGGATTTTTACCAAAAGAGATTATTTTTTTTATTCCCTGCTTTAAAGCATTTTCAGACAAGAAATCATAAAAAACATCATCTTTATTCAGAATAACCGCTCCTTGTTTATTTTGATATTCAAAAATTTCTGCTTTGGCAGCGGCAATTTCTTGTTCATTGTTAAAAAACTCTCGATGCGCCGAACCAATCATCGTAATGATACTCACGTCCGGTCGAACCATATCAGATAACTTTATTAACTCTCCCGTATGATTCATACCCATTTCAATAACAGCATATTCTGTTTTGATCGGCATTCTGGCGAGTGTTAACGGAACCCCTATATGATTATTATAATTTCCTTCTGTTCCATATGTTGATCCTTGTTCACTTAAGCAGGCTTTTAACATCTCTTTGGTTGTTGTTTTTCCGGCACTTCCAGTCACACCGATAAAAATCGCATCACTTCTCATTCTGGCATATCTTGCTAACGCTTCCAAGCCTTCTTGAGTGTTTTTAACAATAATTTGCTTTCGCTCCGGAACTTCCGGAATTAAATGATCAACCAAACAAGCGGCCGCTCCCTTTTGAATAGCCTTTTTCACAAAATCATGACCATCCGAATGATCCCCCTTCAAAGCAACAAACAAATCTCCTGTTTTTAATGTTCTGGTATCAATAGAAACGCCATAAGCAGTAACAATATCAGCCACATTTCCCGAAAGAGCCAATCTTAAATCCTGAACAGACCATAAAACATCTTTTTGATTTTTTAACAAAGCCAATTGGACTTCTGTTTTATCGTTAAATACATAAGAGACACCATTAATAATTTGCCCTTCTTCATGCCCTTTTCCGGCAACAACCAAGACATCCCCCTTTTTAAGCTGAGAAACAGACATATGAATCGCTTCAGCACGATCATGAATCTCAATTCCTTGAGGACAAGCTTCTTTAATAGAAAAACGAATTAATTCCGGATCTTCAAAACGAGGATTATCATCTGTTATATAAACAATATCTGCCAGTTGTTGGGCTATTTTACCCATTTGAGCTCTTTTTCCGGCATCCCGATTACCACCACACCCGAATAAACAAATTAATCGACCTTTTGTGTGCGGTCTTAAAGAGATCAAAACACGTTTCAATGCATCCGGCGTATGCGCATAATCAACAAAGACCTGACCTCCTAAAAATGATTGACCAACACACTCTAAGCGACCGGCCGGAGCTTTTAAATCTTTTAATTTTGAGACCAAAAGATTCAAATCCGCTCCAATGGCAACGCAAAGACCTAATGCACACAACAAATTCATGACTTGAAAATCACCGAAAATATTTATTTCGGCAGTATATCTCTCTCCGAAAGCTTCAAATGTCAGTTGTTGTCCGGTTTCTAAAGGAAAGCACTGAATCAAACGAAATGTTTCTCCGTTTTGTCCATAGGAAAAAAAGCGAATTTTTCTTTTTTCGAGCTCACTTTTTATTTGAGCATATTCCGGAATATCCGCATTGATAACAGCGATCCCGTCAGGAGACAAACACTCTGAAAACAATCTCATTTTAGCCTTTAAATAAGCCTCCATCGTTCCATGATAATCTAAGTGATCTCTCGTTATGTTTGTAAAACCGGCGGCTTGAAATGTTAATCCGGCCAATCGATGTTGATCTAATCCGTGACTGGACGCCTCCAACGCAACCAACTGAACATTTTTAGAGGATAATTCAAACAAGGAATGATTTAAGGAGATAGGGTTCGGTGTTGTCATACTACCATACCGATGCATAACTGGAGATTCAATTCCGATTGTTCCTAAACCAGCTGACAAAACCCCCATTTCATTCATCAGTTGCTGAACAAAGAAAACTGTTGATGTTTTTCCGTTTGTACCGGTCACGGCAATCTTTTTTAAATGTTCGGTAGAATAGAAAAGAGCAGCAGTTTCTGCCATCTTTTTTCGAATATCAGACACAACAATCAATGGAAGCGTCGTTGAAACCGGACGATCCGACATAATAGCAACCGCCCCGTTTCTTTCTGCCTCACATATAAAATCAGCCCCATCCGACTTTAATCCCTTAACGGCAAAAAATAATGCTCCTTTTTGAATCTCTTGAGCACGATCAGATATGGATAAGATATCTACATCTTCATTAAAATCAATGGATATATTTAAATATTTTAACAGTTGTGATAATAGCATTTCTACCTCTTTTTTGCTGCTTTTGAAGCCTCTATTGATCTTTGAATATACGCTGGTTGTTCCCAATGTTCTTGAGGAGCAACCCCTAAATAAGGAGCAATCTGTGTAATAATCTCTAACCCGATGGGTTTGGCATTCCATCCGGCTGTATTAAAATTCCATGTTTCTTTAATACCATGCGGATTATCTAAAACAACTAATACGGCATATCTGGGTGCATTCATTGGAAACACACCCACAAATGTCGTACGAAGTGTTCCTTTCACATACTTCCCGTTTTCTAATAAATTAGCGGATCCCGTTTTTCCACCGACAGCATAGGGAAAAATCGGATTTGTTTCTTTAATATCCCAGTTAATCACACTCCACATTAAATGCCTCATAATATCGGATGTTCTTTGAGAAATGACACGATATTCCGGCATTCCTTTATTACCATCTTTAATAAAGGTCGGTACACGATAATATCCTCCATTTACTAAAGCGGAAACAGCTGCAATTAAGTGTAATGGAGAAACTGAAATACCATATCCGAATGCCACATTAGCAGACGTAATATCAGCCCATTTTTGGGCTTTTGGAAATTGAGGTGTAGCCCGCTCCGGCAACCCGATCGGCAATTGCTTATAAAAACCAAAACGTCCTAAAAATTCACGTTGTTTTTGGTATCCTGCTTTTAAAGCAATGCGAACCGATCCAACATTAGATGAATGCATTAAAATCTCAGCAACCGTTAACGGACGATTTTGACCTCGATAATCCGCTAAAAGTTTTCGACCGATTTTAATCGGCTCACTGGCATCAAAAACATCCCATGGTTGAATATCTTTTGATTCAAGCGCCATAGCTGTATTAAATAATTTAAAAACGGATCCGAATTCATACGATCCCAAAGTCGCTTTATTAAACAGTTTATCCGGATCATTTTCAAGTGGTAAATTCGGGTTATAATCGGGAAGGGAAACACTGGCTAAAACTTCTCCTGTGTTAACATCCATTACCAAACCCAATCCCCCTTGCGCTTTATATTTTTCTATTCCTTTTTCCAAAGATCGTCTTGTCATTTCCTGAACTGATAAATCCAAAGATAAATAAAGATCTCTTTCTGATAATTCTTTATCATATGTCTTTTCTAAGCCACTTGTCCCCTGATTATCAATGTTGACCGTTCCGATAATATGCGAAAATAGATTGTTTTGAAGATAAATTCGTTTTTCACCATCTTCCAAGTTTAAAAAATAATATCCCAACCAATTAACGGCATTTTGTTCGGCCGGCGTAATATTTCTTTTAATATATCTAAAAGAACCACCGGCATGTATTTTTCTTAAAATATCACTTCGAGACAAATCCGGAAAAATACGAACCAATTGTTTAGCAACTTCTTCCGGATTTTTGGTTCGCTTCGGATTAATTGATAAATCTTTTGTCGGAACACTCATGGCGATTTCAATTCCGTTCCGATCTTTAATATTATGCCGTATCAATGGAATTTCTGTTTGTAAAGCAGAAGGAATAAATTGTCTGGATTGATAATTAACAACCGTTAAATAAAATAACCGCCCAAGAATGATACCAAAACAAATCGTAAAAAAAACCATAATAATAGCAATCCGACTTTTGGCTTTCTCCAAAGCTCCTAAAGTTGCCGCATCCAAACATCGATATTTATCCATCGGATCAATCGGAACTTCTAATCCGGCATAATAAAAAACTTCTTTTTTATGTCGCATGAGCCGTTTCCTCTGAAGAATAGAAATTCGGTTTCACAGCTGGAACCGGTGCCGGTCGATACGGAATATCTTCCACCCGAATAATTTGTTTTGAATCAATTGCTTGAAAACCTGTCTGAGAAGCTATTAACGCTCTCAATCGCTCCGGATCATTCAAATGGATCCATTCGGCCTGCAACATATGAATTTCTCGTTTATCAGCTAAAATTTGATGATGAATACGATCTAATTCATCTTCTTTTTCTATGACACGATATTTTAATAAAAACGACAGTACTCCGGCCAAGATGGCAACCAATAAACAAAATGAATTTAAAATCCAACGCTTCATTCCGCCCCCTCACTTATTTTTTGAGCTGCCCGCAACTTAGCGGAATGGGCACGCGGATTTTGATTTAATTCATCAAAGCTAGGGACAATAGGCTTTTTTGTTAAAATACGAAAAATAGGCGATTGAAATACCTGCATTTCCGGTTGATGACGATTGACATTTGGTTTTAAATCTGAGTGATCAATCATAAAGTTTTTAACGATACGGTCTTCCAATGAATGAAAAGAAACGACAACCAATCGCCCATTTTGATTTAAAAGGGTGGGAGAATTTTGAAGAGCTTGTTCCAACTCTCCTAATTCATTATTAACAAAGATTCTGAGCGCCTGAAAAGATCGAGTAGCACTATCAGATCCATCTTTGGGTTTAGGCATCACCTGATGAATTATATGAGCTAATTTGGACGTTGTCTCAATAGGATGTTTCTTTCGTTCGAGATCAATCGCTCGAGCAATTCGATAGGAGGCCTTTTCTTCGCCATAACGAAACAAAATATCCGCTAATTTTGAGATAGGAAATGTATTAACGACTTCTGCCGCACTTAAACCGTCTTGACTCATACGCATATCTAAAGGACCGTCAAATCGTAAAGAAAATCCTCGCGAACCATCATCGATTTGCATGGAAGAAACCCCTAAATCCAAAACAATTCCATCAACCGGCCTTTCAATATATTGCTTCATAGAACCAAAGCAATCCGGAATAAATGAAAAACGATTCTGATATTTTTCTAAGAACAATGTGGCTGTCGGGATCACGGACGGATCTCTGTCAAAAGCAATAACCTGCGTATTGGGAGATGCTTCTAAAATAGCTTGTGTATATCCACCGGCCCCAAACGTTCCGTCAACATAAACACCGCCCCAAACCGGCTTTAAGTATGTTAAAACCTCAGATAACAGAACCGGAATATGTGGTTCATTCATTTTAGATCAATCCCTTGCCAGTGTACACTACTTTTCTATAGCACAATTTATTTAAAAAAAGTTAAACATATAGATAATTTTTTACATATACTTCTATGAGTTTCCTTTTTTTAAAAAAACGCCGAAAAAATCGGCGTTTTTATATCAATCCAAAATAGATTTTATCCTACAATCTCGGTTTGACTAAACCAGTAAGAAATTTCACGAGCGGCTGACTCGGGTGAATCGGAGCCATGAACACTGTTTCGTCCCTTGCTTTCGGCAAAAAGGGCTCGTATTGTTCCCTCATCTGCTTCGGCCGGATCTGTTTTTCCCATAATGGCCCGATAATGAGTAATTGCGTTTTCACCCTCTAAAACTTGAACAACGGTCGGACCAGAGGACATAAATGCAACCAACCCATCAAAAAATGGCTTTCCTTTATGCTCGGCATAAAATCCTTCTGCTTGCTCTTTTGTCATACGAATCCGTTTTTGAGCAATAATTCTTAAACCGGCCTCTTCAATCTTGGCGTTAATAGCTCCCGTTAAATGACGGGCAGTCGCATCCGGTTTAATCATGGAAAAAGTTCTCTCAATTGTCATAAAAAATCCTCATTTAAAATATGAAACACCATAAAACGGGAGTACCGTATCATACTCCCTCTTTTTTGTCAATGAGGATTTCTGATCATATTCCTTTCATCATAAATATATAAACATTATTATCTATACCACCCCTCCCCCCAAAATATCCTGAACATTTTGATTAAACAAACACAAAAATAAGTGACTATACTACATATTTTATATACGGTAATCAGGAATATCTAAATCAACTTACATTCATCATTCCAACAATCTGTCGATAAAATTCCATATTTTTCCTTGAATTTGGATATTATCTGTTTCTAAAAAAAGCACATGATATCAAAAAAATCCGGACCCTACATCTGTAAAGTCCGGCTTCCATTCTGAGCAAGGAATCTTATTCTTCCTCGTATTCTATTCCGGGATAACGAGCCTCTTTTTTGAAGAGCTTCAAAGCCTCTTTAAAAGAAAGGACTTCTTGCTTGTCAGATCCTAATCTGCGAATCGTCACTGTCTCTTCTTCCGCTTCTTTCTTTCCAACAACCAAAATAACCGGTATCTTCTTTAGAGAATGCTCCCGAACCTTATAACTGATTTTCTCGTTTCTGAGATCCAGTTCTGTTCGAACACCGGCAACATTCAAACGATGTGCTATTTTTTGAGCATACTCATTTTGATCGGATGTAATCGGGGCCACCATAACTTGAACCGGTGCAATCCAAAACGGTAAGTGTCCCGCCGTAATCTCCAATAACACACCCGTAAATCTTTCCAAAGATCCAAACAGTGCTCTATGAAGCATAATCGGACGATGTTTTTCTCCATCCTCTCCGATATAGGACACATCAAACCGTTCCGGCAAATTCAGATCTGCTTGCAAGGTTCCTAGTTGCCACTCACGACCCAAAGCATCTCTAAACTTAAAGTCAAGTTTAGGTCCATAAAAAGCTCCATCCCCTGGATTCAAACTATACTCATAACCCATATCCGTTAAAGCATCGGCAAGACTATTTTCTAATAAATCCCAAATTTCATCAGACCCGATTCTTTCCGCCGGTCGTGTCGATAATTTGATCGTCATATCCGTTAAACCAAAGTCTTTATAAATGCTCACCATCAAGCGAACAACCTTTTGAAGCTCAACTTTTAACTGCTCCGGTGTACAGAAAATATGAGCATCATCTTGTGTAAAAGCTCTCACACGCAATAAACCGTGTATCGCTCCGGATGCTTCATACCGATGAACTCGTCCAAATTCTCCGATATACTGCGGTAGATCACGATAACTTGTAATCCCTTGCTTAAAAATTAAAACACCTCCCGGACAATTCATCGGCTTAATAGCATATTCCTTTTCTTCAATCGTTGTTGTAAACATATTTTCTTTATACCAATTCCAATGTCCTGAAGTCTCCCATAACTTCCGATCCATAATTTGCGGCGTGTTCACCTCAACATACCCAACAGCTTTTTGACGCTTTCTCATATAATCAATTAATGTTTGAAATAATGTCCACCCTCTCGGATGCCAAAAAACATCTCCGGGAGCATATTCTTCAAAATGGAATAAATCCATCTCTTTCCCAAGTTTTCGATGATCTCTTTTCTCCGCCTCGGCAATCAATTCAAAATATCGTTTCAAATCTTTTTCATTAAAAAAGGCGGTTCCGTAAATCCGTTGCAACGATTCTCTTTGACTGTCCCCTCGCCAATACGCAGCAGCAACCTTTGTTAATTTAAAGGCTTTACCCAACTTTCCTGTACTTCCTAAATGAGGCCCCCTGCAAAGCTCCACATAATCATCTTGAACATACAAAGAAACCTCTTGAATCTCTTCCGGTAAATCGCTCAAAATTTCAAGTTTATATTTCTCGTTTCTCTCCTTAAAAATTCGCTCTGCTTCTGTCCTTGAAACAACTTTTTTGACAATCGGATAGTCTGCCTCAACAATTTTTGTCATCTCCGCTTCAATTGTCGGTAAATCCGATTCCTTCACAATAATTCCGTAAAAATCATAATAAAAACCATTCTCAATAGCTGGACCAATCGTCACTTGAGCTTTAGGGTACAATCGCGTAACGGCATGAGCTAAAATATGTGCCGCCGTATGTCTTAAAATAGACAAAGCTTCCGGATCTCTTGTTGTGATGATAGAAACCGATGCATTGGTTGTAATGGGTGTCATCAAATCGGTGATCGTTTCATCAATACGAACGGCAACAGCATTTTTTGCCAAACCTTCACTAATTTTTTTTGCCACATCCAACCCATTAACACCTGATTCAAAATTCATTTTTGAACCATCCGGTAATTTAATTTCTATCATTTTAATCCTCTTTATTTATTGTTAATTTTTACCTTGCTTTCAAAAATAAAGCCGACACCCAGTCCTCTTCTTTTAAAAAGCAAAGGATAGTATACGGCTTTTCAAAATAATTGTCAAAAAATTTTGTGAAAAAAATAGATCTATGTATTCTTATCTCATTCGAGAAATTTGAATCATTTCCATTTCTGCCGGACTTAAAATTGTCTGATGACGAGAAATTTGACGAGCCCGTTCTTTTTTGTATTCCTGAATCTGATTGGCTTCTTCTTGAGCCTTTTTTAATCTGTTTTTAATTCTGGTATCTCGTTTCATCAAATAGAGTTGTATTTCTTCTTTTTCTGAACCCGTAAAAAACATTCTTAAATTACACCAACGAAAAACAGCCGGATGCTTCGGTAAAACAATACCCTTCTCTCCCTTATCAGATACAGCTTCACAAACCTGATCCCAAAAAAATCGATGTAAAACATGATGAACATTTCTTTGAATGAGACATAAATTATCAAACGAATTTGTTCCACCCAACGATCTCGGAACAATATGATGAACATCATACTCTTCCGGAATATCTCCCTTCTTAGCCGCTTTTATTTCACTATATCGAAACAAATGATCCAACTGACCCGTATACGCTAAAAATTTTACAAATCGATGCGCGATCCTTTTACTTCTATACTCTTTCTTAATCCGCTCAGAATCCGGAGAATCAATTAAGGAAAAAAAATTAACTTGAATCTGTTGTTCGGTAAAAAAACAAGGCATTCCATTAAAATATTTCTCTTTGAGCATATTAACCCTCTTCTCCTTTAAAAACTCCCCATATATTTTTCATATTAACACACAAAAAATATTTGTCAATGTTTTTTATTTAAAACTTTAAAAAATCCCTCAATATCATAGACAATCTCACCGATCCATTGATGAAGCCAAGGAGATAAAATAACCAAAACAACACCGATTAAAATAAAAAATATACCCAATCCCATTTGAGCGGTTAATGTTTCATGAAAAACAAAAACACCGATTGTCACGGCCGTTAACGCTTCAAAAGCGCCCAAAACCGATGTAAAAATAGATCCGATATGTTGCACGGCATAAACTAAAAATAAATTTGAAAGAACGGTCGGAACAAATGCCAAAGCTACTAAATTTCCGATAAATGACATATTCAACGGCATCAGAACCAATGTTTTGGTCGCAAAAGAGAATAAAAACAAATAGAAGCTACTGAATAATAAAATATAAAATGTAAATAGCATCGTCGGGAGAGAATTGAGACTTAGTTTTTGAATTCCGACAAGATAAACACCATAAAAAAGAGCCGATAAAAGCGCGATAGATAATCCCATATAACTAAATCCCAATGCATTAGGATTAACAGATACCAAAACAATTCCCAATAGTGAACAAAAAATAGCTAAAAAAGTGACTAATGATTTCTTTTTATGGAAAAAATCATTAAAATAACAGTCACAAAAACGGGATATAAAAAATTAATAGCCGTTGCCAAACCGGTCGACAAATATGAATACGATAAAATCAGAAAAAAAGCACAACAAACTGAAAAAAATCCAAGAACAGCCAACTTAAAAAATCAATAACGGAAACTTTAAATGACTGCCGTTGAAGAAGCAAAAAAACACCGGCGAATAACGAGGCCACCAAATATCTGTAAAATGCGACACAATTAAAAGGAACACCCTGAGCCAACAACGGAACCGTAAAAAGAGGAATTAACCCAAACGTTGACGATGAAGCAATCGCACTTAAAAAACCACCTATTTGTTGAAACATATCTATGTCTATGCCATCATAAGAAACAATTATTGAAACATGTTAATCTTCATAATCTTCTGCCGTTTCCTCAGGGGATATCTCTAAAGCATATCCGGCTGATCGAACAGTTCGAATAATATCCGCTTCTCCCTCCTCATTTAGAGCTCGTCTCAATCTTCTAATATGAACATCAACCGTTCGAAGCTCAACATGAATAGCCCCTCCCCAAACAGACTTTAACAAAGATTCTCTCGAAAGAACATGACCCGGTTTTTCCATTAAAAACTGTAATAAACGAAACTCGGTTGGCCCTAAATGAACATTTCGATCACCCCGTGTCACACGTCGTTTTGAAAAATCCATTGTAATATCTGCAAATGATAAATTTTCCTGTGTCAAAACAGGCTGAGATCGTCTCAAAAGAGCCACAATACGGGCCATTAACTCGGGAACCGAAAATGGCTTCGTCATATAGTCATCTGCCCCATAAGAAAGACCTTTTACTTTATCAGCCTCATCTCCTCTGGCCGTTAACATAATAATCGGCGTATTTCTCAATTCATACGTTTTTCGAATTTCTCGACACAAATCAATCCCTTGAACATTCGGCAACATCCAATCCAACAAAATCAAATCCGGCTTCTCCAACAACGCCTCTCTCATGACGTCTTTGCCATCCATAACAACGGTTGTTTCATATCCTTGCTTTTCCAAATTGTATTTCAATAATGTCACTAAACCAACTTCATCTTCCACAATCATTATCTTTGTCATTTTATTTGACCTCTCGAATACTTTCTCTAAGAGACTGAATACCAAAAGAATACGGCTTTCTTTTTAAGATAAAGCTCCCTGCCACCAAAACATCGGCCCCCGCCAAAACACAAGCCGGAGCAGTCATAGGATTAATTCCTCCATCAACAGAAATAAGAACAGGTTTTTGACCGATCCACTCTTTAAGAGCGGCTATTTTTTCAATGACTTTTGGTTGAAATGTTTGTCCTCCAAATCCCGGCTCAACCGACATCATTAAAACTAAATCAATATCCGGTAAGTATGGCAACAAATCAGATACTTTAGTAGAAGGTCTCAAAGATAAGCCAACTTTTTTTCCTTCTTTACGAATTTGCGAAATGACTGTTGAAACATCATCCTCTATTTCTAAGTGAATGGTAATATAATCCGCACCAGCTTTTGCAAACGGTTGAATAAATCGTCCCGGATTCGTCATCATTAAATGAACATCCAACGGCAAATTTGTATAAGGTCTAATTCCCGAAACAACAACCGGACCAAATGTCAAATTATTCACAAAATGTCCATCCATAACATCCACATGAATCCAATCTGCTCCGGCATCTGTTAAACTTTTAACCTCAAGACCCAATTTTCCAAAATCAGCCGATAAAATACTGGGTGCAATTTTAACCATAAACCCCTCTTATTCAAATTCTGTCATATATCAAAAGGGGCTTTTTAAAGCCCCCCTTTTTTACTTGTTAATTTTCGGATCCAATGAACCGGATTGATATCGTTTTGCCATATCTGCTAACGGAATAGCCTTAATCTTTGAAGCATGTCCTGCTGCCCCAAATTCTTGATACCGTGCCTCACATACTTTTTGCATAGCTTCAATAGCCGGTTTTAAGTATTTCCGAGGATCAAATTCTGCCGGATTTTCCGTAAACAATTTGCGAATAGCTCCTGTCATGGCCATTCTTAAATCCGTATCAACATTCACTTTACGAACGCCATGTTTGATGGCCTCTTGAATTTCCTCAACCGGAACACCATAGGTTTGGGGCATTTTTCCACCATAGGCATTAATAATATCTTGCAAATCCTGAGGCACAGAAGAAGACCCATGCATAACCAAGTGAGTGTACGGCAACTTAGCATGTATTTTCTTAATCGTGTCAATGGATAAAATAGCACCATCCGGCTTTCTTGTAAACTTATAAGCCCCATGAGATGTTCCGATAGCCACCGCTAAAGCATCAACCTTTGTCTCTTCAACAAAACGAACCGCATCATCCGGATCCGTCAACAGTTTAGATTTGTCAAGCGTTCCTTCAAAACCATGACCATCCTCTTTATCACCTTTTCCGGTTTCCAAGGAGCCAATAACACCCAATTCACCTTCAACAGAAACACCAATATTGTGAGCGACATTAACAACTTGAGAAGTCACCTCGGCATTATATGCATGTGTAGCCGGTGTTTTTCCGTCTGCCATCAAAGAACCATCCATCATAACAGATGTAAATCCATTTGCCATGGCTGAGAAGCAAACAGCCGGTGACGGGCCATGATCTTGATGAACACAAATTGGCAAATCCGGATACATTTCAACCGCACCCATCATTAAATGCTTCAACATAGAGTCGTGGGCATAAGCACGAGCCCCTTTACTTGCTTGAATGATAACAGGGGAATCTGTCTTTTGAGCTGCTGCTAAAATTGCCAAAACCTGTTCCATATTGTTAACGTTAAATGCGGGAATACCATAGTTATATTCACCGGCATGATCTAATAATTGTCTTAAAGAAACAAGAGCCATATTTTATCCTTTCTTGATAAATCTTTTAAGCATACTGCTTTATTCTTTTTTGTTCTCGGTGTCATTATAAGAAAAATCAAAAAAATTACAAGATTTTTCTTTTGAGTATTCGTTTATTCATTTAAGACGCCGGAAGATCTCCACATTTTTTGATCAATAAAGAGTTTTTTGGCAATCGGGGTTTTTCCGGTTTTATAAGCAAAAACAATTTCTGCAGAATGTCCCTCTTCAAGTAATTTTTCTATTTGTTGAGCCTCCACAAAAGGTACATAAAAACGACCGACAAGCGGAAATTCTTTAAAAGGACAAACTTTTTGAGGAAATTGATCGCAAGAAGCCTTATCCCACTTGATCGTGTATTGAATATAATGACCTGATAAAACATCTCTCGGATCGTATCCTTGAATAGGAAGTTTGACTTCTTGATACATATGAGCGGCATACGATAAAAGTCCAATCCACCCCACAAAAAACACAAGGGGAAGAGCCAATGCTATTTTTATTTCCAATTTTTTATTTCGTTTCATGGCTTTTTATTCTCTTTCTTAAAAAATATTTGTTTTCCTTTATACCAAATAAAAATGATACTCAACAAAACGATTCCGGATACAATAAAACTCAATCCGGTCATTGTTAAATTATCAAAAAGTTGAAAATAGAGCACTAAAAATCGCACAGCCACAAAAAAACTTGTCCAATTAAATAGTTTAACTTTATGATAATAAACAGCAAAAAATTCCATTAACCCCAAAAGTAAAATGGTGGTAAAAAATCCGGAAACTGTTGTTTTTGCATGAAAATCCCCCAAAACCAAAGTCACAAAAAACAAAATGATAGACCAATGATAAACTGCTTTCATGAAGGGGGCAGAAAACTTATCCGCCATAAAAGTCAGGATCAAAAATCCGCCGGCAATCGCAATGGTTGTTAAAAGAGGGGTTTGTTCAAAGAAGAAAAACAAAAGTTCTAACTTGAGATATCCCAAAAGTCCCCCGACAAACAACGGAACCCATAGCAATCCCAATAATGCTTTTTGACTAATCAACACCACACTCAGAGATAACAATGCCCATAATAAAAGTCCCTCAGTTGAATGAACCGGAAGATTAAAAATCTGAGCAATCAATCCAATACCTCCTCCAATCATCAAAAAAGCAAAAAAGAGACTCACTTCCGCCAACAAATGTTTTTCTTTTTGGAAAAATAAATAAGCAGAAAACAAACAGCTACCAAGCAACAATCCAGAAGCACCTACCTTCACGCTTTCCGGAATAATCATCCAATGTGCGGCTATTACCGAAACAATTCCTAACCCAATACAAAAAATGCCTAACCACATCATTCCCAATACAAAAAACGAAGATCGTTGATCTGTCTCATATTGAAGAATCTTTTTTTGTTGATCCGATGAAATAAGTTGCTCGTTCACCCATTTTTGTGTTTTTTGCGTTAAATTCATTCTTCCCCCTTATCCAACGCCATCAGACGTAAAGCAACCTCTTTAACGTTTTCAGGCGTAAAACCAAAATGTGCCATAACGGTTTTACCCGGAGCCGAAGCTCCAAATCGATCGATTGATAAAATGGCTCCTGTTTCACCAACAAACCGATCCCATCCGTATGAAGATCCGGCTTCGACAATCAATCGAGGAGCATCTCCTAACACACTTTCTTGATAATCCATAGATTGCTCTTCAAATAATTTCCAACACGGAAGAGAAACAACAGCAGCCGATATTCCCTCTTGATCCAACAGGTCTTTTGTTGCCATAACTAAAGAAACTTCTGATCCGGTTGCAATCAATGTGATATCTCTTTGATCTTGAGGTTCATACAGAACATATCCTCCTTTTTTTGTTTTATTTTCGGAAAAATCCGTTCGTAAAAGGGGAAGTTCCTGACGAGATAACACAAGGGCTGACGGGGTCTTTGTTAAAGAAAGAGCCACCTCATAACTTTCTATCGTTTCAAGTATATCAGCCGGTCTAAAAACAGCAACATTTGGAATGGCTCGTAATGAAATGAGTTGTTCAATCGGCTGATGGGTCGGTCCATCTTCTCCAACGCCAATAGAATCATGTGTCAATACATAGATAATTTGTTGCTCCATCAAAGCAGCTAATCGAAGTGCGGGTTTCATATAATCAACGAAAGATAAAAAAGTACCGCCATACGGAACAAAGCCACCATGAACGGATAATCCATTCATAATAGCACCCATAGCATGCTCTCTAATTCCGAAATGGATATAGTTTCCCCGATAATTATGAGCCGAGATGGGAACAGAAACTGATGTTTTTGTATAACATGCGGCATCTAAGTCTGCCGATCCTCCGATTAAAAACGGAATACTCTCCGCTAAAACACTTAACACTTGTTGAGATGCTTTCCGAGTTGCCAAAGGCTTTTGTTCATGAAGGACACGTTCTTTAAGTTCATCCATTCGTTTCGTTAAGAAAGCAGGGAGTCTCTTATTAAAGGCCTCTAAAAACGGATCTTTGTCCGAAAATGTCTCAAGCCTCTTTTCCCATTTTTCTCTTTCCGCTTTTCCTCGTAAACCGATTGTTCGCCATTCTTTTAAAATCTCTTCCGGCACCTCAAAAGGATCTGAATCCCACTGAAGTTGTTTTCTCATCTCTCGAACAACCTCTGGGCCTAAAGGAGATCCGTGACAAGCGGGTGTATTTTCTTTTCCGGGAGCCCCGAATCCGATGTGTGTTTTACAATCGATTAAAACCGGTCGATCAGATGTCTGTGCTTTTTGAAGTGCCTGTTCAATAAACTCTATTTGATGCCCTTGACATTCTAAAACCATCCATCCAGAAGCCTCAAAACGCTGTTTCATGTTTGTTCTGGTCGTTAAATCTGTAAAACCGTCAATTGTGATATGATTATCATCCCATAAGACAATTAAATTCTTTAATTGCCACAAACCGGCCAATTCCAATGCTTCTTCGGAAATACCCTCCATTAAGCAACCATCCCCTGCAAAAACATACGTTTTGTGGTTAATAATATCATCTCCGTATCGTGCATTTAATATGCGTTCAGCCAAAGCCAGACCAACAGCACCTGCAAATCCCTGCCCCAGCGGTCCGGTTGTAAAATCAACCCCTTCCAGAAGCGTCATTTCGGGATGACCCGCCGTTTTACTCCCCCATTGACGAAAGTTCTTAATTTCGTCCAATGAAACTTCCTGAAATCCCGTCACATAAAGCAAACTATATAAAAGAGCCGATCCATGACCGTTTGATAAGACAAAACGATCTCTATTGGCCCAATGAGGACAAGAGGGGTCAAATCGCAAAAATTTACTCCACAAAACTGTTGCAACATCCGCCATTCCCAGAGGCATACCGGGATGTCCCGATTTAGCTTTTTCAATCATATCAACCGACAAAAATCGGAGAGCATTTGCCATTTGTTTTTGTGTTATCATATTCTACATCCTCTCATTAAAAAAGCGTCTGTATTAACCGAATAGACCCATTAAATCCCTCTTCTTTTTGAGGTAAATCCAATACTCTATTTCCTTTATAGATAAGAATAAGAGGTGTGTCAAGACCACCAATGTCCGGAGAATTATGATCCCCATATAAAATAACCAAACTATCACATGGTAGTTTTTCATAAAAAAGAGCCAACCCCTCATCTAAAAAAGCGGCGCCGTTCAAGTAAGAGTCCCGTTGAGACTGTGGTTTTCGAATAAAGGGAATTGTTCCTTGGGGCAATTCGTAAGGCGGATGCATTCCGGCCGTGATAATAAAAGTAAATGATCGTTCTTGATTAACTGTTTCATCCGCAGCCTTTAAAAGAAGAGTTTTATCATCAATACCCCAAATTCCCCGTTGGATTTTCGGATCAAAATCTTCTTCAAACCACACGTGATCAAATCCCATCGGTTTCATATGAGTGCGACGATTAAAAAAAGATCCCTCATATCCATGGAAAAAAAATGTTTGGTATCCTCTTTTTTTGAAGCGTCTCGGTAAGGTTAAAATAGACCGATAAATATGAGGACGATATCGACTATAAATCATAGCCGTCGTTTTTTGACAATCCAAAATCAAGCCGGATAACATCATAAAATCAGTATTCGCACTCCCCAAACAGTGATTATGTTGAGCATCAACAAACAAAACAGCCTTTTTTTGATCTATCATTCTTTTTAAAAAAGGCATGGCGGTCGGTTTATGGAATAACGGTATCGTTGTCAAACTTTCTGCCTGAATCAAATAAATATGAGACGGAATCGGATTTAAAAAAGCAGATTGCAAATGACGGTCTTTATTCCCTGTTTGAATAAGACAATCCAATTTATCCAACTCATCAGATGATTTCAAAAAGCTCATTTTATAAAACATTCCTTGTTGGAAGGACAAATACAACGGAGGATACAACGTTTCAAAAAACGGTAAAATTTTTTGCGCTCCGAAAGAACCATTCAATCCAACCCCCATTATCCCTAAAACTAAAAATATACCAATCCCTTTTTTTAGTTGATACAATTTAAGTTTTGACACAATCCATGCTTGAATAAACAAAATAAACAAACCGATCCCAAATGGAATATCAAAAAGAGACGCAGTGTTTTTAACACCTGCACGCACCCCTTCTTGCCAAGCAGAAATCATAGAAGATAGTTGAATAGGAACAATATGAAACTTATAATATTCTTTAAAAACGCAAAACAAAACAAAATTAAAAAACAAAAAAAAGATCGTCAAACCTCTACCACACCACAAAGATCCGACCCATGCCAACAAATAGATGGAAAAAACACAAAAATATCCGAATGAATTAAAAAAAGGCCCATTATACCGAAATAAAACAACGTCATAAAAACAAGAGGTTATTGTTAGGAAAAAAGCAATACCCCAAACAGAGGTCAGTATTTTTTTTATTTCTGACATATCGGCGCCATCTTCAAAAAAAGAAACTTGTTTCGACTGTAATTCCTCTTATTTTCCAACACTAAAAAAGGAGGAAGCTCTTCGGATTCTGCTTGATCCGTTTCTACAATAATCAGTGTTCTTCGGTCAATCCAATTTTGATCAATCAATGCTTTTAATGATTTTTGCCATAGATCATGTCCGTAAGGAGGATCCATGAACAAGATATCAACCGGTACTTTTAAAAAAGGAGGTTTCAGCGCATCTTCTTTTAATAAATGCAACAATTTTTGAGAATCATTTTTTCGAATAACATCCCAAGCAACCGGATTCTTCTCTAAAGAATAAACTATCCGTGCTCCTCGAGATAAAGCCTCTAATCCAACAGCGCCGGATCCGGCAAAAATATCGGCAAAAGAAAGCTCCTCCCAATGTTGACCGTTTTTCTTTAAGAGACTATCCAAAATATTAAACAGACCCTCTTTAGCTCGATCAGAGGTCGGACGAGTTATTTCAGAAGGCGGAGATATCAGACGCCGCCCTCGGTAAATTCCTCCTATAATCCGCATATTAACTCTTTCAGAGCTTTTTTAGTCACTTCCCGAACTGCCCCCTTTTCTAAATTTCCCAGTTGAAAAGGTCCGTAAGAGATCCGAATTAAGCGTGTCACATTCAAACCGAAATGTTCCATGAGCTTTCTGATTTCTCTGTTTTTCCCTTCAGTCAGAGTCATTAAAACCCAGGTGTTCGTTCCCTGTTCTTTTTCAATTATCAAATCACAAGGGGCATACTGTATGCCTTTTGATCGGACTCCTTTTTTTAAAAGAGAAACTATTTCCGGTGTCACTTTTCCATGAACACGCACCCTATATTTTCTCTTCCATCCTCCGGAAGGATGTTCCAACAAGCGAGCTAATTCACCATCCGTTGTCAATAACAATAATCCTTCCGAGTTAAAATCCAAACGCCCTACGGAAATAACTCGAGGTAAATATTTAGGCAATTTCTGAAAAACAGTGGGACGCCCCTGCGGATCTCTATGCGTTGTCACTAATCCGGCCGGTTTATGATAACACCACAAACGTTGCTCTTGTTTTTTGGAAATTATCCGGTTATCCACTTGAACTTGATCAGTCGATCCCACAACACAAGCAGGTGTATTTAAGACACTTCCGTTCACTTTAACGCGTCCGGCTAAAATCCATTTTTCGGCATCTCTGCGCGAACATAAACCGGCAGCGGCGATTACTTTTGCAATTCGTTCTTTTTTTTCTGTCATAAATCGTATATTATACAAAAAAATCCAAAGAAGGAAGTAAAAAAATGAGTATTCTACCAGATTTTATTATTGAAAGAGCAACTCAACTAGCCCAAAAAGCAATACAGGCAGATGAAGTCCCTGTTAGTGCTATTATTTTTAACTCCCAAACGTTTCAACCAATTGCCGAAGCTTTTAATCAAACAGAAACTCTTCAAAATCCATTAGCACACGCTGAAATTCAAGTTATTGAACAAGCATGTCGAATAACAAATCTGAAACGATTAACAGGCTATTCAATTTTTGTTTCTCTGGAACCTTGTGCTATGTGCGCCGGTGCTCTTTCATGGGCTCGTGTGGATTGTATTTATTTTGGAGCTTTTGATCCCAAAACGGGAGCTATCCGGCAAGGGGCTCAAATTTATACGCATCCGCAAACTCACCATAAACCTCAAATCATCGGTGGAATAGAAGCTGACCGTTTCGGAGAATTATTAAGACATTTTTTTCAACAAAAGAGAAAAAATAAACAGAGATCTCCCAACACCCTAAAGAATGAATAAAATAGAAACATTTTTAAAAGTCATGGTAAAGAAAATGAGCATGATTTTTAAAAAATTCCTAAAAAATGACTCTTCCATAAAGAAAAAACTTGATTTTTTAAGAATAATCCGGTATAAGGAAAGAACTTTCTTGCGGATGGATGGCCGAGTGGTTGAAGGCGCACGCCTGGAAAGTGTGTTTAGGTCTAAAGCCTAACGTGAGTTCGAATCTCACTCCATCCGCCATTTCCCTTCTTATTTTGTATGATTTATTGAAAAATCAAAAGAGTCTTAATACCAAAACAATAGACATACTTTTTATAAAAAATTCAATGATACTCAAATAGTTATACAAATATAAAGTATTTTCCCCCCAAAAAACAATCCTTTTAAAAACTGATTTTTTATTTAAAAAGGCTTGATTTTTCAGTATTCTCTGGTGTATAAAAAAAAGAATCTTTTTTGAAACATTTGGGGAAATTTATTATGGGCTACAAAAATCTGGTTTCCAAAACAAAACAACTATTTTTAAGCATGTTCCGAAAGTTAAAAAAAGGGCATTTCAAAAATAAAATCTTTCCATCAAAAAATCGGACACTCACGCTCTGTCCGAATCAATTCAAAAAGCCCTCCCAAATGAGCTCCATATCACCAAGTGAATCAGGCAAATCGATGGTTGAGATCATAGGGGTTTTAATCATTATTGGTGTTGTGACATTAACGGCGTTATTGGGATATGATCAAGCGATGTTAATGTATCGAGAGAATGAGACGTTGGATCAATATGCGAAAGCTGTTGCAGGAGCTAGGACAGGCTTTATTTTAGAAGAATTTGGGGATAAGACTGTTTCGGGGGGATCTTATGAGGCGGTTCGTGTTCCTATTCGGAAGATTATCAGTGCGGTTCAATTTGACGAAGGAAGCGAATCGTTTACAACGCCGATGGGAGCTCAGGTTTTTGTGGATGTTGAAACGCCGGATGCCTTTACGGCTCATATCAAAGGGACGACCTATAATGTGTGCCGTAAAATAGTTGCGGCGGATTTGGGATATGATTTTGCTTATAAAGACACAAAAGGTCATAATTATTACCCGATTGTTTTGCAAAACAATAAGGAGATTGCCGAAGAGTTTTGCCGTTCCGTTGCTCCGTTTGAAGATGAGGAAATGGCTGTTTCAGAGGGCAGTGATCTTGTGTTATGGTTTGGAGCTTTTGGGTCGTCGAACGGGTCATGTCCGGCCTGCTATATCTATAAAGACGGTATTTGTGAACGAAAGTCTCCGGCACCGATCGGGTGTCAATGTACCCAAGATTCGGATTGCAATTCGGCCTGTGCAACATGTCAAGACGGGCAGTGTACAGAAACATCAACGGCTCTGGAAAATTGTGAGAAAACATGTGAGAATGGAAATCAGATTGAGTGCGGTGGTATTTGCTGTCCTTTAGGCATTTCCTCTTGCGCGGGAGAAAATAAAGATAAATGTGCCGAGCCCGATGTATCGTGTCCGGCAGGTGAGATTTTGATGAGTAACGGTGAATGTTGCCCTGAGGATTACTATAATATTGCGACGCAAGAATGTTTTTATCGAGACTGTCCGTCAGGTCAAGTTTTGACGATTCAGGGAGATTGTTGTCCGATTGATAGCTATAGTCCGATCACGCGAACCTGTTTGTCGGATTTATGTGCTGATGACGAGATTTTAATGTTGGGCGGATGGTGTTGTCCGATCCAGTGGTATGATTTCCAATCAGGGGAATGTTTACAAGCGTCTCCTTGTCCGGATGGTCAAATTTTGACTTCTGACGGAATATGTTGTGATCCGGCGGATTATAATTCGCAGACGGGAAAATGTGAGGATCCGTGGGGAATTGGAACTGTTGGTTGCCCAGAAGGATATCATTATGATGAACTATATGATAAATGTTGCCCTGAGGGACAGCATTATTCTGACGAATATAAAAGATGTTGTTGGAATGAACAACCGGAAAACAGTACAACCTGTACGGAAAAAACAGCATGTCGAAAAGGTATGGTGGCTAACGAGTATCCGGGATATGGTCGGCAGGATTGTTGCTTGAAAGGAAATGCAGCCGATCACAGTCCGACGGGCGAAGCGATGAATGTTTGTTGTGTTATATTTGGGGATAGAAACATTGCAGAATTGGAGGTTCCGTATCCGCATCCGGACGGTGGAACGCGGTGTTGCCCAACATCACAGCAATATAAAGATGATTTTGGTAAAAGAGGCTGTTGCTGGGATGGTGTTTGGGCCGAAACCAGTAGTGAGTGTTGTCCGAGAGAGGATTTTCATTCCTCTTCAAAGCTGTGTTGTCCGATGGATCGGTATGTTATAACCGTAAATAACGGGGTGGCGTATGAGCCGAAGCCTAATGAGGTTAAGTGTTGTCCGGAGGGATATAAAGCGGCTAAAGGAGCTCATGAAAAATTTGGAGAAGATACCAAGACGGAATGTTGTCCTGAAAAAGATTTTAATGCAGAGACAATCCAATGCTGTGCTCAAGGAGAAATCTTCATTGCCGGGGATCCGAAATCGACTGAGGCCAACGGTCCTGAGGGTGAGTGCTGTCCAACCGATCGAGTTAATCATTTAAGACCGACAGAGGCAGAAGAAAAACTGACGTGTTGTCCGGCAGGAACAAAAGTGACGCAAAAATATAAAGATGATTCGAATGATTTTGTGTGTTGCCCGGTAAAAGAGGGAGTTTCCATGAGCTCAGACGATGGATGTTGTAAAGACGGGGAAGAATGGATTACAACAGATTCGGATGAAGAGGATGTCGGATTATGTTGTACGGAAGAGCGATTGAATAATACGGTTTTCCCTTATGAATGTTGCGCTGAGGATGAACGATTTGCAGAGGCGGATGGTCGGTGCTGTAGTGCCAGTGACTATAATGCAAGTACAAAGTCTTGTTGTCCTACCGGCAGTGTGTGGATCTCCTCAGATGTTTCTGATGGTGAAAATGCTACGGGGGGAGAATGTTGTCCTCAAGATAGAGTTAGTCCGGAAGGATTGTTGCCGAGAGTCTGTTGTGCGGAAGGAGAACGTTGGGTTGTTCAAAATTCTTCCGGTAGTT
>CASECF010000080.1 GCA_949286245.1 uncultured Alphaproteobacteria bacterium | reverse complement strand
TGAGCGGTGTGCTCAAGATACGGAGACAGGAGAGCAGATCTGTTGTCCACCAGATCGAAGATCGGGACCCTATTGTTGTGCCAAAGCGGTGAACGGGATGTGTTGTAATGAGCAGAATCAGTGTTGCCCGTGGCATAAACCCCTGATTGGAAAGAATGGGACTTGTTATGCGTGTGATAATGAAGGAGGTATCAATGTGACTGGCGTAGAAGAGAATTGTGCCGTATGTTCAAACAGGGAACTATGGGAGAGAACAACAACTGAAACCCAGTGTGTGATCCCGTGTCCTTCGGATAAGCCACTTCGGGGCGATGATGGAAAATGTTATTCGTGCGATGAACCGAATTCAATTTGGATTGATAGAGACAGGAGCTATTGTGAGACCGTATGTCCTAATCGGGTGGCAAGTGGATCTTTAAACAGGTATTGCTCACTGCCGTGCGGAGAAGGGACATTTACGGGGAGTGATGGTAAATGTTATTCGTGCGATGAGGAGAAAAATATTGTCACAGGGGGTGTTTCATATAATGGCTGTGAACAATGTCCGGATCGAGTGATATCTAATGGATATTGTGTTTTAAATTGTCCTAAAGGAGAAATAAGAGCAGCTGATGGAACGTGTTATTCATGCGATTATCCTGATCCGATTTGGGTAGATGTTGTTTTGTACTGTTCAGATATTTGTCCTAATCGAATAGTGAATGGATCTTTGAATAGATATTGTTCACTTCCCTGCGGAGAGGGGACATTTACGGGGAGTGATGGTAAATGTTATTCGTGCGATGAGGAGAAAAATATTGTCACAGGGGGTGTTTCATATAATGGCTGTGAACAATGTCCGGATACACGTAACTTATATAATGGATATTGTGTTCCGAAGTGCTCGGGAGATTCACCGCTTAGGGGATCAGATAACAAATGTTATCCGTGTAATACGGAAACAAGAGTTCCTGTTGCTTATATGACAGATGCTTGTTATGAATGTGCCGATCAACGGAAAATCGATGGGAACTATTGTGTTTTAAAGTAGATCACAAAAAATAAAACCCTCCTGAAAGAGGGTTTTGTTTTGTCTTTTTTTTTATTACGCTCTTAGCTCAGCGCCTGTTGATTTATGAACTAAATTAACAATTTGCGTGCATAAAATCTCAATTTCCTGATCTGTCATGGTTTTTTCATACGGCCAAATGGTCACTTGAACCGCAATTGATTTTTTGCCGGACGGCAGTTTATCTCCTTGATAGACATCAAAAACAGAAATATCGGTAATCTTCTCTTTATCAGCACTTTGGATTGCAGAAACAATCTTCCCTGCTTCTACGCTTTCATCCACCACAAATGCAAAATCGCGTGTGAGTGGCATAAGGGGTGATAATTTAAGCAGTTTTTGTGACTTCCCTTTCGCTCTTTGGTGAGGAATGTTGTCCAAATAAATTTCAAAAGCCGAAACAGGCGTTTTAATGCCGAATATTTTTAAAATCATCGGATGAATTTCGCCAAAAACGGCTACAACATTCTTACCCAGACAAAAACTTCCGCTTTTCCCCGGATGGTACCAAGAAGGAGCCTTTGCTTGTACCTGTAGATTTTGAGGTGCATCCGCCGCCGTCAATCCAGCTAGGGCATCTGCCTTAGCATCAAATACATCAACTGATCGTTGTGTTTCTAAAAAGTGACGAGGGGTTATATTTCCAGCTCTGACACCTGCCGCAACGAGCCGTTGCTCATTCGGTGTGTAGGAGTAGAATTCCGGTCCGACTTCAAAGAGTTGAACGTCTTTTATCCCGCGATCTTGGTTTCTCTTGACAGCAGACAGCAAGTTCGGAATCAAAGACGGTCTCATCTCATCTAAATCAGAGGCAATCGGATTAGATATCTTTATTCCTTTGGAATCAAAATATTTGGCCAATTTTGAATCCATAAAGGACCATGTGATTGCTTGATTTAAACCTTTCCCTGCCAATGCTCTTCTAACAGAGGCTTCTCTTTTTTGGTGCGGTAATAAAATGCTGACAGGGAGTCCCGCTCCTCGAAGCGGTTCGTAAGGAAGGTCGTCCGTTCCGTGAATACGAATAATCTCTTCGATAATGTCGGCACTCTGTTTGACATCATTAGATCGCCATGAGGGAACGGACAAAGTATTTCCATTAACCGTAAAACCTAATTTTTCCAAAATACCAACGCATTCTTCTTTCGGAAGATCTATTCCGCATATTTTTTTGACTAATCCGAAATCGAACTCAATGGTGTGGTGCCAATCGGGCTCCGATCCCGCAATGATAATCTCAGAGGCTTCGCCACCGCAAATATCCAAAATCAGTTGAGTGGCTCTCTCATTGCCGGATACCTGAGAATCAGGATCGATTCCCCTCTCAAAACGGGTTCGAGAATCAGATTCTGCATTGAGCAGTCGTCCTGTTTTTGCAACGCTCATCGGGGTAAAATAGGCCGATTCCAAAAAGACATTGACGGTTTCACTCGTACAACCGGTCGGTGTTCCGCCCATGACGCCGGCAATACTTTGAGCTCCCTTATCATCGGCAATCACTGTCATTTCCGGAGTTAAGGTGTATTCTTTTTCATCAAGAGCATCTAATTTCTCTCCTTCTTTTGCTTTTCGAACCGTTATGTCGCCGGTTAATTTATCGGCATCAAACACGTGGAGCGGTCGACATTCTGCGATATTCAGGTAGTTTGTAATATCAACCAAAGCAGAAATGGGACGCAATCCGGCATTGATTAAAAAGCGTTGCATCCATTCGGGAGAGGAACCGTTTTTTACTCCTTTGATATATCTTCCGACAAATTGGGGACAATCCGGATCCTCAATTCGAACGTGAATCGGGGAGATAAATGTCCCTTTAATCGGTTTAATTTCTTGAGGAATAAGCGTTCCGATTCCGGCAGCATATAAATCTCTGGCAATTCCTTTAATCCCAAAACAGTCGCCTCTGTTCGGTGTGACATTGACATCAAAAATCACATCCGGTTTATAGTATTCCAAAATGGAGGTTCCGGCCGGTAAGTCCGTTTCTAAATCAATAATTCCTTCATGATTGTCCGATAGGTTTAATTCTCTTTCCGAACAGAGCATCCCACAGCTCTCAACCCCTCTGATAACTCCTTTTTCAAGCTTTTCATTATAATGAGGTATTAAATTGCCGGGGCGAGCCAAAACCGATTTCATCCCCACTCGAACATTGGGAGCCCCGCAAACAATTTGTAGTGTCTCCGAACCCGTAAAGACAGATAAAATATGCAATTTATCCGCATTGGGATGATGATCAACAGATTTAATTTCTCCGATAATAAAGTCTTTTAAATCACTCGCTTTATCAATAATTTCTTCAACTTCCAAACCGATAGAGGTTAACTTGTCGGCAATTTCTTGAGGAGTTGCATTCGTGTCTAAATATGTTTTTAAAGCCGTTAAAGAAACTTTCATTTTTATTTCCTTTATCTTCTTTCGTTAAAATTATCGTTTGCCACCGGCATTTAAACTTAAACCGGACATAATGTTCGGAATGTCCAACGGCAAAAATCCATAGTGTTTAATCCAACGCATATCCGCATCAAAGAAGCTCCGTAAATCGGGAATACCGTATTTTAACATCGCAAATCGATCAATACCGCATCCAAAGGCAAACCCTTGATAAACATCCGGATCCAAACCGCAGTTTCTTAAAACATTCGGATGAACCATACCGCACCCTAAAAGCTCTATCCATCCGGCTCCTGATTTAATCTTAAATTCACCGTTTTCACGAGAACAACCGACATCTACCTCAAATGATGGCTCCGTAAACGGGAAATAAGCAGTTCTAAACCGGAGTGAGACATCGTCTGTTTCAAAAAAGAGTTTCATGAATTCAAACAGAGTCGTTTTTAAATTGGCTAAATTTGTTTTGGTGTCAATGACGAGTCCTTCAATTTGATGAAACATCGGTGTATGAGTCATATCGTAATCTCGACGATAGGTTCTTCCGGGGGCAACAATTTTAATCGGAGGCTTTTTATTTTCCATTGTTCTGATTTGAACACCCGATGTTTGTGTCCTTAAAATCTTATCTTCGGTATTCTCCATAAAAAACGTCGCTTGCATTTGGCGTGCCGGATGGGATGGGGGGATATTTAAGGCCTCAAAGTTATGCCAGTCATCCTCAACATCAGGACCTTCTGCCAAATCAAATCCCATCTGAGCAAAGATGGTTAACATTTCTTCAATAACTTGAGAGACGGGATGAATACGACCACTGTGTGTATCCGGTCGAATGGGGAGGGTCACATCCACTTTCTCGCTTTCTAATTTTTCATTCATCTCCTTTAAAGCCAGAGTTTCTTTTTGTTTCTCGATCGCTTCGGCAATTTCTGTTTTAAGGGTGTTCAAAAGTTGGCCGGCCTTTTTCTTTTCTTCCAACGAAAGAGATCCCAATTCTTTCATAAGACTTGTGATGGATCCGCTTTTACCTAATGTTTTGACACGAATATCTTCCAATGCCGTTAAAGAGGCAGCCATTTGAATTTCTTTTAACAGAACAGGCTTCATTTCATCAATTTTTTGTTGCATTTTTTTGTCCTTTTAGTTTGTTTTACGGATAGAGTGTTGTATATCATTTTTTTTAGAAAAAAGAAAGAGAAATATTTGCTCTTTTTACATTTCTTCTTCTGAAACTTATTTGGAATTTTATGAAAAGAAAACAGAGAAGAAACTTGCTTTTTGAGAAAGAATATGATATCCCTCAATGTCAAGGAAGAGAAAATGAAACGCTTAAACAGATACTTATTTTTGGGATTGGCTTTGTGTGCCGTTTATGGGGGAGTTTGTTTATTTTTACATCTTAAACAAGACTCTTTTTTGTATCATCCGTGGATACAAAAACCTGATATCAGTGAGGCTCAAAAGACAATAAAAGGACTTAAAGAAGTGCCCTTGCAGTTGCCAAGCGGTAAGTCTTTTTATGCTTGGTATAAGGAACCTACCAAAAAACAAAAAGTGATTGTCTTCTTTCATGGAAATTCTTATCATGTCGGTTATTTTGTGAATCGTGTTGAGCCTTTTGTTAAAGCCGGATACGGGATTTTAATGCCTGAATATGAAGGGTTCGGCGGTGTTTTGGGGCCCATCTCTCAAGAGAATATGGAGCGTGTTTCAAAAACGTCAATCGTGTATTTAAACAGTATCGGGTTTAAAAACAAAGATATTATATTATACGGGTATTCTTTGGGAACATACAATGCGGTTTATGTGGCTGCCTCTTTTTCTGATCAGGATCCGTTTGATGCCGTTATTTTGGAATCTCCTTTTACATCTCTCAAAGAAACGGCAGATAAACATACTTATGGATTGTTTCCTTTGCAATGGCTTATGAATGATTTTTATGATTCAAGTGCACTCATTTCACAAATAAAGTCACCCTTGTTGATCGGACATGGACGCTTGGATAAAACGGTCCCTTATGACTTGGGTGTTTCATTATTTGATGTAGCGCTTAAGCCTAAAACTTTCTTTTCATCAGATTTGTCGGATCATCGAACGCTTCCGGATAACGGATTTTTGGATTATGTCGTTTTATGGCTCAAACATAAATTATAATTAAACAAAAAATGAGAAAGAGCGGAAAAAATACTTGACGAGTGATCAAATTTGGACCAAACTCAAAACAAGATCAATAAATGGGAAGAGTGTTATGTCGGCAAATCTTTTAAAACAGAGTGAAGAAATCCCCGTTCAGAACGGTGTTTCTGCACGCTATGTCTTGAAGGATTTGCGTGATGTGATGAGTAAAGAAATGCCTCTTCAAGATCGTCTCGATCGGATTACAAATCTGATTGCACAACGTCTAAACGTGGATGTGTGCTCTTGTTATATTTTGCGACCGGGCGATATGTTGGAATTGTTTGCGACAAAAGGCCTCGACCCCAAATCGGTTCATGAGACCTTCTTGCGTGTCGGGGAAGGTTTGATCGGTGAAATAGCCCTGCAAAGAAAACCACTTTCCTTTGAAAAAGCTTGGGAACACGCAAGTTTTGTATATAAACCGGAAACGAAGGAAAAAGCTTTTAAATCGCTCATGGGTGTTCCGATTGTTCATCGAGGAACATTACTGGGTGTTTTGGCTGTTCAAAAAACTATCGAATATCAATTCTCGACAGAAATGGTGGAACTGCTGGAGACAATTGCCATGGTCATGGCCGAAATGCTGGCTTCTTCCACAATTAAAACGCTTGAAAAAAAGTTTGTGACGGCGCATAAGCATAGTCGAATAGAAGGGGTTCGTCTGATTGAGGGATTGTCTGTCGGAAAAGCCGTTATTCATAAACGCATGGATTCTGTCGGAACCATTTTGGCTCGTGATAAACGACGGGAAATTAAAAAATTGGAAACAGCCTTAAAAAGCGTTGAGGGCGAAATTAACACAATGTTGACAAACCCTAATTTGACGGATGAACAATCTGCTATTTTTGAAACCTATTTGATGTTTACGCAAGATAAAGGGTGGATTAGCAAAATAACAAAAGCAATTGAGGGCGGATTGACGGCAGAGGCGGCTGTTCAAAAAGTAGAAGATGAAATTACCGCACGCATGAAAATGATGACCGACCCTTATATTAAAGAACGTATTCATGATTTTAAGGATTTGGCAAATCGGTTAATCTGTCATTTAAATGGTTGTTCAACGCATAAAAAAGCAGGCCAAATACCTAAAAATTCAATTGTTGTGGCAAAAAGTATGGGCCCTGCCGAGTTGTTGGATTATGACATTTCGCGAGTGAAGGGTTTGGTTTTGGAGGAAGGCTCTCAAACCATGCATGTTATTATTGTCGCTCGTTCCTTAAATATTCCGGTGATTTCAGGAATAGAAAATGCTTGCCAAATTGTAAATCCTTCGGATGTGTTAATCGTTGATGCAACGAAGGGAGAGCTTTATATCAATCCGTCCGATGATATATTGGACGATTTTGAAACCCGTCTTAAACAACATAAACGATTACAGACTAAATATAATCAGCAAAAAAGTTTACCTGCTGAGACAAAAGACGGTGTTCGAATATCTCTGAATATCAATGCCGGATTGTCGGCTGATTTGTTAAATACCAAGGATTTATTGTTTGATGGTGTCGGATTATATCGAACCGAGTTGCCTTTTATGGGATCAGAACAATTTCCCGATGTTCAGCGTCAAACGCTCATCTATCGCAGAGCTTTGATTGAAGCAAAGGGACGACCGGTTGTTTTTAGAACACTCGATATCGGATCGGACAAGGTGCTTCCTTATTTTGAAAACAAGGGAGAGCAAAATCCGGCAATGGGATGGCGGTCTATTCGGATTACTCTTGACAGGCGGGCTATTTTACGGGCCCAGTTAAGGGCTTTTATTCGGGCAACTGCCGGTCGAGAATTAAGACTGATGTTCCCAATGATTGCAGATCTTCAAGAATTTTTAGATGCTAAAAAGACACTGGATATTGAACTGGAAAGAGAAAAAGAGAAGGGGGGTATTTTACCGACCAAGATATTGGTCGGAACCATGTTGGAAGTTCCTTCGTTGCTTTTTCAATTGCCGGAGTTATTGAAGTATGTTGATTTTGTTTCAATCGGAACAAATGATTTAGCTCAATTTTTATTTGCAACAGATCGAGGTAATCCCATTATCTGGAATAGATATGACTGTTTATCACCGGTTTTTTTAAAAACACTTAAATACATTCATGACCGTTGTATGGAGGTTGGAGTCCCTTGTTCCGTTTGCGGAGAAATGGCATCAAGGTCTCTTGAGGTAATGGCTTTGGTGGGATTAGGTTTTACACGGTTATCAATGAATCCGGCATCACTTGGATCTATTAAGGCGGTTGTAAGAAGTATGGATCAAAAACAGGTTCATTCGTTTATTATGGAACAGTTGTCAACCTCAACACGTTCCATACGACCTCTTTTGCGTTCATATGCTCTGGATCATGATATTTTTATTTAGAAAAGGAAGTTAAAATGGTTGTTAAAGCAGTTGTTTTAGGGGCGGGAATGGGAACACGAATGCATTCTGATTTACCTAAAGTCTTGCATGAAATTTGTCATCGTCCCATGATCTCCATTTTGTTGGATACCATAAAAAAAGTTGGAATCGATGAAAAACAAGTGACGGTTGTGATTGGTCCGGAAATGGATGCAGTTAGAAAAATTGTTGCTCCGTGTCAGACCGTTATTCAAAAAGAACGACTGGGAACGGCACATGCGGTTCTATCTGCTGAGAAAGAAATACAACCCTTTGAAGGATGTTCTTTGATTTTGTTCGGCGATTCTCCCTTGATTGAGGCCGATACATTGGAGCGAATGATCCAAAAGTGTCAAGAGGGATCCGATGTGGTTGTTTTAGGATTTATTCCGGAGGATGCTCGTCGATACGGACGGTTAATTATGGGAGACGATGGCTTGGATGCTATCGTGGAGTATAAAGATGCGACAGATGCCGAGCGTGCGATAAAACTCTGTAATTCGGGTGTCATGTGTGTTAACGGGCTTTATTTGTTAGATCTGTTAAAAAGTATTAAAAATGAAAATGCGGCTCATGAATATTATTTAACGGATATTGTCGCTCTTGCCAAAGACCATGGATTAAAACGGGATGTCGTTATCGGTGACGCTAACGAATTACATGGAATTAATACACCTCAAGAATTGGAAATGGCAGAAGAAATTTTTAAAAAACGGAATCATGATTCATGCGGTTATCAAAAATAGGAATTACTAAATCATCTTTTTTGTTTTGGCGAGAAGCCTTCGTATGGGGATTAATTATCCTTTTCTTGTTTTTGGCTATTGCTTTTTTTATGTCACCGGAATTGACGGATAATTGTACGGATTCTTTATTTGTCTGTTTGGAAAAGTCGTCATCTCTGTCTTTTTGGAATCAAAAAATTTCCGGAATAGGATGTGTTTTAAAAAATATTTTGTGTGTTTTTACTCGTTTATTTTAAGGGGGGAGTATGAAAATTTACTTATTAGCTGATATTGGTGGAACAAACATTCGATTTGGATTATATCAAAATGGTCAATTGTTAGAGATTTCTTCGTTAAAATGTGATAAATTTCAATCTATTTACGGAGCAATTGATACGTTTTTAAGGACAATCCCCGTCTATCCGACCGATATGATTATCGGTGCCGCCGGTAATGTTGTCAATCAGTCGGTTCAACTAACGAATCGTCCATGGCTTTTGGTTGCTGAGTCGATTAAATTAAAATATAATTTTAATTCTTGTCTCATTGTGAATGATTTTGTTATTCAAGGTCTTGGTGTTTTGTCTCTTCAGGCGAGGGAAAAATTACAAATCGGATCCGGAAAAAGTCAGGACCATGAACCGATTTGTGTTTTAGGACCCGGAACCGGACTAGGTGTTTGCTTTTTGACAGAGCAACAAAACGGATGGGTTGCTCATCCATCGGAAGGAGGGCATACAACCGTTCCGACATCTTCTAAAAACGAACAAAGAATTGTAGCGTTACTCGGACGCCGATATGGGCTTGTATCGGCAGAGAGACTTATTTCGGGTCAGGGATTGGTGAATATATATGATGCTGTTCGAATTTTAGAAGAAAAACAAAAAGTGGCTCATGAAAAAGAAAAATTACTTAAGTCTTATCAAAAAAAAGGATGGCACGGAAAATTAACCTATTTAAAACATAAGTTGTTTTATCAGGACTCCTCGGAAAGAGAAAAAAATTTATTAAAATCATCTCCTTATTTAGAGACCCCGCGTGAAATTGTACGAAGTTGGAAAGAAGATACATCTGCTGTCAAACAGGCTTTTTCTGTTAAAAATACCCAAAGAAATTCTCTTCCAGCCTCTCAATTAAAGCCTGAAGATATTACAGCTCTTGCCGAAAAAGGAGATAAATTAGCTCTTCTGAGTTATTGGTATTTCTTTAATTTCTTAGGATTGTTTGCCAGTAATATGGCGTTGACTTTAAAAACAACCGGTGGTGTTTATCTGGTAGGTGGAATATTGATCCGACCTTCTGTTTTAAAACTTTTAAAGCACTCAAATTTCAGGCGTAGTTTTGAAAATAAAGGTCGTTTCACGGAATATTTGAAAAATATTCCAACCTATTTGGTGACAAGAGATGATCTTCCGTTTCTTGGCTTGTCTTATTTGGCTGAGCATGGAAATGCGGAAACAAATGACTATTCTAATCAAGGAACCGTTCAAGTTTCAAAAACCGATAATGAGAGTATTTATCAAGCTCCTGAAAAACAATCCATATCCGAACAATACGAAAACGAGGAATGTTCAACGGAAGATTTTTTGAAAATGGTTAAAAAGGCTCTTGAAGAGGAGCTTAAGTAATCTTAATTGTCGAAATTTATCCCTTTAAAAAGAAAAGAGGATTTTTGTTGGTAATGATGAACGATGATTTTATCTTACTTCCCCTTAATGGTGGTTGAGGCTTTGATTTTTTGAACCAAAACTTCTTCAATTTTAAGGCCTCTTGAGCGGATTATTTTCATACGAATGTTTTTGTACTGAATCTTGCTCTTTTTTCGAGCCAGAGAAATGGGTCCTGCCAAGGCTAGAATAAATCCGGCAAAGGTATCGACCTCATCGTTAGAGAGTTTTATCTTTAATGCTTTTTCAACTTCCTGAATGGGAGTTGAGCCTTTAATAAGCCAAGTATTTTCTCTTATTTTTGTGATGGAAGAACGTGGGGATGAAAGAGAAATACCATCATCTAAGTCTCCCACGAGTTCTTCCAATAAATCATTCATGGTGACAATACCGTCTACGCCGCCGTACTCATCAACAACAACGGCAAAATGATTCCGAGAACGCTGCATTTCTTGAAACAAATCATTGATATGTGCCGTTACGGATATAAATTGAGGTTGCTTAATTGCTTGATCAATATCTTTTATTTTTTGATGACATTT
Organism: uncultured Alphaproteobacteria bacterium; assembly: GCA_949286245.1. GTDB lineage: Bacteria > Pseudomonadota > Alphaproteobacteria > CAAHEQ01 > UBA3637 > CALXPF01. The sequence continues at coordinate 2,803 of CASECF010000080.1, read as the reverse complement.
AAATTCAAAATAATCTTGAAAAGAAATTGTTCCGACAATATGGTCGGTAGATGTTTGAAAAATGGGATAAATGGAATGGCGAAATTTGAGCATTTCTTTTTCCCAAACATCCGGATGATCTTCTTTATTTAAAAAACAGACATCGGTTCGGTGCGTCATAACGTCTTCAATAATTTTATCATCAAACTCAAAGACATTATGGAGAATTGTTTTTTCAATATCATCTATTGTGCCGTTTTCACTTCCCGCATCAATCAATGTTCTTATTTCTTCTTCGGTGACGCCATCCGATTTATCTTCAGGGGAAATTCCTAAAAGCTTTAAAACACCATTTGTCGAAACTGTTAACAACCAAACAAGAGGTTTAAAAAGGCAAGCAACGCCATAAATAAGCATAGACATGCTTAATCCGATTTTTTCAGCATATTTCATAGCGATTCTTTTTGGAACCAATTCTCCCAAAATAAGGGTCACATAAGACAAGATGAGAGTAATGCCGATAACCGCCATGATATCTAATTTGTTGGGCGAAATAGTGACACCTTGAGCCACCAACCAATCGGTGACTTTGTCTGAGAAGTTATCAGCAGCAAAAGCACTTCCTAAAAATCCGGTTAAGGTAATTCCGATTTGAATGGTCGCTAAAAATTTTGCCGGTTCTTTGGTGAGAGAAAGCAAACGAATCGCTCTTTTATCTCCCTCATTGGCTTTTTTCTTTAATTTTGTTTCATTGATTGAGATAACGGCAATTTCCGCACAAGCAAAAACAGCGTTTAAAAAAATAAGAAATAATTGAAGCAATAATAATTCATAAATAGCAACTTCTGACATGTGATCCTCGATTTAAAATACATTCCACATCATAGCATAAAATAGATGTGATATTCAAGTCTAAACTGAAATAGATAGACTTTGTATGAGATAAAAGAGGGGTTTGTTTTTTTTATTTGTTGAGCGATAAAAAATTATTCGGATATGAACAAAGAGCAGGCTGGAATAAAATTTTAAGCAGAAGAGACAGAAAATATACAAGACATATGATCCGACAAATACAAAAAGCCTTACAATTTTTTGTAAGGCTTTGATTTTAATTAAATATTACAAATTATTCCGTTCTTGACCCACGCTCCTCGTTTTGTGGAGGTATTTTTGATTCGTGACGCATAATTTGTACCGGTGTATGAGCGTGTGCGCAAGGTTTGGAGGTTAACTCATCGGAGAGTGTTCCCGATACTGAAAATTTTTGTGTCTGATTGCAACAATAAGGGACTGCTTCCGGTTGTTGAACAGGAGCGTTCTCTCCTTGAAATAGTTCTTTGAACGTTTTCTTGATCGGATTTTTGATTTCAGGTGGATAATCATTGATTTTTGTTTTAATTTTTTCCCAATCAATACGTTCTTTCTCTGGATCGGATAATGTCCTCATAATTTCATCAAAAAGGGGTTTGTTTTTCTGAAAAATAGTTTTGTATATGATCTTCTCAATGGTGAAATTTTTTACCTCTTCCGGAAAAACAGGACATTTTTTTTGATATAGATAAAACATAACATCGGGCAGAGTTTCTCTTCTGGAAATGTACGCCATCTTTGCTTTTCCTTCTTTGTTTGCTTTTTCATAAAAAAGGTCAATTATATCTTTGTCTTGAGTTTTTATAGCCATTTCAAGCTGGCTAACGAAAGGAATAACCGATGAGGCCCCAGCATCCAATAATTTTTCAACAATTTTAGTATTTTTTAGTCTGATAGCCATTTCTAAAGGGGTGATACCTTCTTGCAGAAGAGAGGGGATATTCCCAAAAAACTTTTTGTTTTTGTCCCTTTTACCGGCATATTTTTGCCGATAAATTTTTAAAATCTCATCTAAAACTTCTTGATTTTGGGTTGTAATACTTCTCATCAGTATATGAGACGGATATCCTCTCGGCATAATATCTGCTCCCTTTGAAAGAAGCAAAAGGGCGATTTTGGTATTCTTTTGATCGAGAGCCTCAAGTAATGCGGGATATGATCTTCCTTTTTGAAGAGAAGAAGACATTATTTGTGAGCCACTTTCAATCAAAAATTCAAAAACGTACGATTTCCCGCCTTGAAAGAGAGAGGACATGATTTTTGTGCTACTTTTAATCAGAAGATCAAGAATGTATGATTTTTCTCTACGAAAGAATGGTGGATTTATTTTTGCTCCTTTGTCAATAAGCTGTTCAACGAGCTTTTCTTGCCCCGCTTTGACGGCAAATAATAAGAGGCTTTTCCCTCGACCTGTTTTTTTGTTGGGGTTTAACCCTTTTTCAAGGGCTTCTTCCACTTTCTCAAAGGCAGCGGCCTTCATCCATTCAAAAACTTGAAATGTTTCATATTTTTTTAAATATTTTTCAATTTTATCGAGGTTTCCCTCAAAAATACTGACTTTCAAACCGTATTCATCTATCTCTGAGAAAAGGTTGAAATCAATTTTTTTTCTTCTTGCGGTAAAATATTTGAGTGATTTGAGGGCATTTTTATCATCCTCCAACAGAGCAATATTCTCTTGTTCCATCTTTTTAATCATTTCTTCAATTTTAGAATAATCGCCTGTTTTAAATGAGTTTTTCATCATTTCTTGTAAACTGTCTCTCAGATATATGAGTGTTCCTTTCTTGAGTTCTGTGTTAAAATGTTTTGTTTTAATTGTTTTTTGTGTTGAAAAATGCCGATGAGTATATCTTATTTTAAGAGAATGATCAAGACTGAAAAGCAGATGAGCGAGAAATTAACGAGATAAAAGAAGATAGATTTTGTTTGGGAGAGATATGAAGTTTCATCT
>CASECF010000079.1 GCA_949286245.1 uncultured Alphaproteobacteria bacterium | reverse complement strand
TTTTCGGAAATTATGCCTTTAATTAGGCTTCGGGGTGGTGGATTTCTTCTCATAAAGTGATCACAGTGAAATAATTTTATTTATCTTATATACGTTCATTTTTGACTTTAATGAAAGATCAGGCATTATTCATAATTGAGCGGAGTCAAAATACCACTCAAATTCAGGATATCGAGATTTTTGGGGTTTCTCAAAGGGAGATGGGGTTTAATGATATACGAGAGATGATGTTATGTAAAATATCACGATCGACCCAAAGAATGTGGATATAAAGAAAATGACGTGGCTATCAACAAAAAATATTGCTGTAAAGACTCTTATGGAGAGATGACGGGTAAGAATACAGGGAAAATCAAGGGATATATTTGAGAACAGGTTAAACAAGGTTCATGAACAGAGACATTAACAATGGATTTAAATGATCCGTTCATGGCTAACTGGGAACAATATTACGTTTGGCAGGATAGGGGACTGTGGGACTCGTTTATGGGATGGTGGTGCTTAAGGCTTTAAGGTATATATGAAGAATCCTGTGTTTTACATGGGGCCTCTTTTTTTTATTTAATATAGTTTTAGCTCTTGACAGAGCTTGTCTTTTCGAGATACTATGGCTGAATAATTTTGTTTAAAAGGGGAGGAATCGGTTGATGATGATTCAAAATCCACTCAAGATATTTAACTGGTCTACTTTTTTACAGACACAGATTTTTATGCTTCCGGTTTTGCTCCTTTTTTATCAGGAAAATGGCTTAACAATCGGTGATTTTTTTCTTTTTCAGGGCATTTTTTCAATCACCGCACTTTTATTTGAGGTCCCATCGGGGTATTTGGGGGATATTTTCCCTCGCAAGAATATTTTGATTTTGTCTTATTCGTTTTTCCTGTGTCGGCTACTACTCTGGATTTTTTTTGGCGGATATTGGATTCTACTGGCCGGAGAAATTTTATATTCTCTCTCCAAGGCAACTTATTCGGGTGTGGCGGATGGTTATATTTATGATTATCTAAAAACACAAAACAAAACAAAAGATATGCTTAAATATTATGGGCGTCTGAATTTTTATATGTCAATCGGAACAGCTCTTGCTGCTGTTGTCGGTCCTTTTTTGTATGAACATTATGGTTTTATGACGCTTTTGGTCTTGGAGACAATATTAAATACTGTTTCTATTTTAATGTTATTTCTTTTGCCCAAAGTACCTCCGGCAAAGAAAAAGATTGGATCTATCTCTGATAAATATCATGATTTATACAGAATTGCAAAATCCGCCTTTAAAAATATTCAATTGAAATATTATATGTTTTATTCCGGGATGTTGGCGGCAACAACAATGGTTTTTGTCTGGAGTTTCCAGCCCTTAATGAAGGCCGCCATGATCCCCGTTTCTTTGTACGGAATTGTCTATGGCTTTAATCATGGTTTTAGGGCCTTAGCCGGCTTTTGTCTTCATAAAACGCTTGCTAAAATTTCATTAAAAAATTTAGGTGTCGTGAATTATATTTTATACATTTTATCTTTCCTCTCTTGTTTGTTAATCTTAAAAGAACAATCACCTGTTTTGGGGATGATTTTAATGATTTTTATTTGCTTTGTTATTGGTTCACAATTGACATTTACTTTGGGGAGCATCGCTCGAATTCACTCTTTGACAACATCAGATATTCGTTCAACGGTGGCTAGTGTTAATAATATGATTTCCAGATTTATGGCAGGTGTTATGTTAATTCTTTTTAAATTTTTGTTAGACGGTATTACATTGGAAGTTTCTATGCTTGTTTATTTAGGCATTTTTGTTTTGAGCATTTACCCGCTTTGTAAAATTTTTTCATTACATAAAAATTCTTTGAAAGAGACTTCTCATCTAAATTTAGAAAATGCAGTTGTTTCTAATGGGCATTAATAAATAAATTATTCTTAATTTGCTTGTAGAGAAAGTTTAACAAGATTGTAATTTTTTTTATACATCAATCTAAAAATGAAAATAGTTCTTTAATCAGACCAAATCCATTTCCTTTTTTTATAGGAATGGTGAAGTATTTAATTTTCTCGTTGTAAAATTATATTAGGATTCTTCTAAAAAGCTTCTTAATTTTCGAGATCTACTTGGGTGTTTTAGTTTTCTGAGCGCTTTTGCTTCAATTTGACGAATTCGTTCGCGCGTAACGGCAAACTGTAATCCCACTTCTTCCAGTGTATGATCCGAATTCATACCAATCCCAAAACGCATTCTTAATACACGCTCTTCACGAGGAGATAGTGTTGATAAAACAGCCGTACAGGACTGGCGGAGATTGGTTTGAATAGCAGCTTCCAGAGGTTGAATTGTGTTCTTGTCCTCAATGAAGTCACCTAAGTGACTATCTTCTTCATCACCGACCGGTGTTTCTAAGGAAATAGGCTCTTTGGCTATTTTCATTACTTTTTTAATTTTTTCAACTGATAAATTGATGCGTGGTGCTAATTCTTCCGGAGTCGGTTCATGTCCTGTTTCTAAAAGCATTTGGCGACTTGTACGCAACATTTTATTGATTGTTTCGATCATATGCACCGGAATACGAATTGTTCGGGCCTGATCGGCGATCGCTCGGGTAATAGACTGACGAATCCACCACGTTGCATATGTCGAAAATTTGTATCCTCGCTGATATTCAAACTTATCAACCGCTTTCATTAAGCCAATATTACCTTCTTGAATCAAATCTAAAAATTGAAGACCGCGATTTGTATATTTTTTTGAAATAGATATAACCAAGCGTAAATTAGCTTCAATCATTTCTTGCTTTGCCTTATTCGCTTCTTGTCGTCCTTTTTTAACTGTAGAAACTAATTTCCGATATTCGGATATAGGCATATGAGTTTCATCTTCAATACTGTGAATTGATTCAAGAATATTCTGAATTTCATCTTTATACTGATCAATAAATGACTTCCAATGTTTTCCTTCATTCTTTCTAGCTTTTTGAAGCCATTTTGAATCGGGCTCATTTCCCTGATAAAAAGCTAAAAATTCTTCTCGATTTATCTTGCAAGAGAGAGCTAACCGTAAAAGTCGTCCTTCCAGAACCATTAAGCGTTGATTTTCTTCATTGATTTGATCAATGAGCTCCTCAATTCGAATAGGATTTAAGTGAATGCTTTTTAGCTTTTCCGTCAGCTCTTTTTTTAACGCTTTATACTTCTTCTTAAGTGATTCGGGGATAGATTTCTTGGCCGTGATCAGTCCCATGCGTTCTTTTTGAATTTTAATAAATTTTTGGTAAAGAAGTTCTGTTTCTTTCAATGTTAGAAGAATTTGAGGCCTTAGGGTTTCTTCCATTTGACCGATGGAGAGAGAGGTTTCCTCTTCTTCCTCATCCTCATCTTCATCATCTTCGTCAATAGTTTCTTCATCCTCATTCTCTTCATCAGAGAAATCATCAACATCTAACTCTGAATCCGATTCGAACTCGTCGTCATCTTGTGTTTCATCGAGCTCATCATTTAAACTTTCTTCTGTTTCGTAAAGGTTTTCATCGGAACTTTCTATCTCCTCTTTTGAGGCAAGTAGTTTTTCTGTTTCAAATTTTTTTATTTTGTTTTTCTTCTGAGATTCTTCCTGCTCTAATTTTTCAAGGGCTTCCGCGGCAGATTTTCTGATTTTCTCAGCTTTCTCCATCTCCTCTTTATTGGGGTTCGCTTCAAAAGAAGTTTCCAGATCAACAATCTCTCGTAAAAACATAGTTCCTTTTTGAAGCTTTTCTGTCCAATCGGAGATGGATTTCATCGTTAAAGCACTTTCCGATAAACTATTCATCATGACATCAAAGCCAGCCATAATGCGTTTGGCAATAGCTACTTCACCTTCTCTGGAAAGAAGTTCCACTGCACCCATTTCACGCAAATACAATCGAACAGGATCATTCATACGTCCGCTGACATCAGATTCAGTGGCGATTTCTTCCTCGGATTGAGTGGCGATGGGAAGAGTGTTTTCATGGGAAAGACTTTCTGTTAAGTCAGAAATATCATCATTACCATCAACAACATTAATTCCCATATCGGTAAAAGACGAGATAATTAATTCCAGTGTTTCCTCATTTTGAGAATCAGTCGGCAGATTTTTTCTAAGCTCGCTCATTGAAATAAAGCCACGCTCTTTTCCTCGCTCTATTAATTTTTTGATCATAGTTTTTGAATCGAGAACAGATGAGTCATTTGTGGGAGCGGATAGATCTTCTGTATTGACGGCGATTGCATTCATGTCAAATATCACTCACTTTAGAAATTGAAGAAACAAAATTGTTCGCATTATAGTGTTTTTTGAATGTGTTGTCAATCATTTTTAAATGATTTCGGATAGTTTTTCAATTTCTTCTTCAATATATTTGATTTGATGATATGTTTCCGGATTATGATCTGATAGGTAGGCTTGTGTTTTTAATTGTTTTTCTCGTTGAAGTGCTTTTAATCTAAGGGCTTGTAAAAATTGTTGGAGTTCAGTGCGAACATCGGTATCTGTTCGATTTGATTTTTTGAGCATTTCTATTTCTGGTAATAGTTGATTTTTTAATCCTTCCGGAATAGTTTCTTGCAATTCATTTGATGTCGTGTCGGGTTTTTCTAACAGTGTTTCTAAAATTTGATTCAAAAGATGGTTGAGATCTTTCTCTTGAGGTTTCATGGCAGATATTTCTTCCAAAAAAAATTGGGCTAGGTGAGGATAACAAATTAAATATGATAGGAGCATTTTGCCGGAACCTAAATCGGGAAGTGGTTTGGAAATATTTTGGAAACCAATTGGGGATAAATTTTGTTTGTTTTTTTTCTGATTGATTTTCCAAATTCTATTTTTGATTTCTTTTAAATATTTTTTTTGAACAGATTCATTTTTTATGGTGTGAATGCTCTCTATTGCATCTTGTTCCAGTTTTGCCATTCTCTCCGGTGTATCCAGTGAACGCCCTTCCAGCAGTGTCATCCAAAGAGTATCAATAAAAGATTGGGCCCCTTGAATGGCGCTTTTGAATGCTTCCGGTGATTTTTTTCGGATCATATCATCCGGATCAAATGTGTCGGGTAAAAAAACAAACCGAAGAGATTTTCCCGGTTTAAGAAGGGGAAGTGCTTTATTAAGAGCTCTGATACTTGCTTTGCGTCCGGCATTATCTCCGTCAAAACATATGACCGGTTCATCCGTAATTTGCCAAAGTAAAGCAAGCTGGTTTTCGGTAAAAGCTGTTCCAAGAGGGGCGACGGCATTTGTAAATCCGGCTTCATGTAAAGAAATAACATCCATATATCCCTCAACCAAAATAGCTTGATTGGTTTTTCGAATGGTGTCAATGGCGTTTGGTAGAGCATAAAGTTGTTCTCCCTTATGGAACAAATCGGTTTCGGGGGAATTTAAATATTTGGGTTCTCCTTTAACCATAAGACGTCCACCGAATGCGATAACACGTTTTCTTCGATCCAAAATGGGAAACATAATGCGATCATAAAAATAATCATGTCGAGAATGATTTTCATGGCTCTCGACAATAAGACCAAGATTGATACATTCTGAAATAGGGTATTCTTTTTCTGTTAAATAGGTAAATAGTGCGGAACCTCTTGGAGCATATCCTAAACGAAATTTTTTTGCAAGGGCAGGGGTTATTCCTCTGCTTCCCAAGTATTGACGTGCCTTTGCTCCATTGGGACCAAAGAGTTGATTTTGAAAAAAAAAGCAAGCCGCTTCCATAATGTCGGTTAATCCGTTTCGACGGCGTTCTTTTTTTATCTGTTCCGGAGACGCTTTTGGAAGAGGAAGTCCAGCCATTTGAGCTAAATATTCCACCGCTTCCATAAAAGTCATTTTTTCCGCTTCCATCATAAAACGGATGATGTCTCCGTGAGCCCCACACCCAAAACAATGATAAAATCCTTTTTCATCATTAACCGTAAATGAGGGGGTTTTTTCATGATGAAAAGGACACAGACCCGTAAATTCATGTCCACGTCGCGAAAGCTTAACCTTTCGTGCAATTAAGTCGGACAAAAGAACACGATTTCTTAAATCGTCTAAAAAACGGGGTGGAAAAGACATTTCTTATCCAAGCAGCGTTTTGATAACTTGAGAGGCTTGTGAGAAATCCATTTTCCCTGCGTATTTTTGTTTGAGAGTCCCCATCACTTTCCCCATATCTTTGACAGAAGAAGCAGAAACTTCTGTGATGATTTCTTGAATAGCTTTTTTCATATCATCTTCTGACATTTGTTTGGGTAAAAAAGATTGAATAATATCAATTTCTGCTTGTTCTTTTTGAACCAGATCTTCTCTGTTCCCCTTCTTATACATTTCGATGCTTTCTTTTCGTTGTTTAATCATCGATTGTAAAAGGGATAAAATTGCCGTTTCGTCAATGCCATCTGTGTTTCCTTTGGGGCGTGCTTCTATGTCTTTATCTTTAATGGCAGCATTTATGAGACGAATGGTTGCTGTTTTTGTTTCATTTTTTTCTTTTAAAGCTTCAATGAGCTCTTTTTTTAATGTTTCTCTTATCATGTTTTATCCTTTTAATTTTTCAACAAGCATCTTATGATACTTTTTTTTGAATGGAAAATAAAGAAAAATATTGCGTCTTTCCTTTTTTTTTCATATAACTTCTGAAAAAGTGTCTAATTGAAAGAGAAATATTATGCTTATATCCACTTTAGTCGGTTTTATTATAGGTTTTTTTATGCCAATTATGGCGAGTCGTTTTGGAAAAATACTGCCGGCTGATCCTGGTCTTGTCTGCGCAAAATTATGGCATCGTCCGAGATTTCCGAAAGGAATGACGCAGGAGAGACAAAAGAGATTTTTTATAAAATGGATGAAGATGTTAGGAGCCTCATTTTTGTGGGGTTTTATCGTGGCCGGATTGTTTTGGAATGCCTATTTCTGGATTGGATCTGAAAATATCTGGTGGACGGGATGTTTTTTGGTCATTATTTGTTTTTTAATTGTAATTGATCATCAGTTTTTTTTGTTGCCTGATTTTTTTACATTGCCTCTCTTGTTGCTGGGACTGACCAACGCCTATGTGAATCCTCTTCCTATTAATGATTTGAACTTTTTTAATCCGACCGGAACAATTTTTGATCATTCTGATCCTGTGGGGATTAGTTTGGTTGGTGTTTGGTTTGGATATTTTTTGTCTGTTGTTTCTGTTTTTTGTATGGCACGGTTCCGGAAAGTGGAGTTCGGAGCCGGAGATGTTAAAATGATTGTGGCTTTGGGAGCTTGGCTTGGTTGGTGTGCCTTAAATTATACTCTTTTATTATCATTTGTTTTTTTTGTCGGTCGATGGTTTGTGACCCATAAAAAAAGCGGTCCTTTCGGTCCTTCGCTAGGCTTTGCTGCGATTATTATTTTCTTTATTTTGTATGCAAAATAGCTTTTGACAAATTTCAAAAAAAACAGTATGAAATAAAAAGATTTATTTTTTCTGAGAGGGTTTTTAAATGCCACGCAAAAAACGAGAAACATTGGTTCATTTTGATTTGGATAGTTTGTCGAAGGAAACAGCCGAGAGAAAAACAGAATTAAATTCCGGTGAAACGCTGGGTTCCTGTTTAAAGAAAGCAAGGCAAATCAAAAAGTTGACTCTGACGGATGTTTCTAAACATTTAAAGATAAAGGAAATTTATTTGGAAGCCTTGGAAGAAGGGCGTTATTATGCCTTTCCGGGACTGGCTTACGGAGTAGGTTTTTTGAAAACGTATGCAGCTTATTTGGGACTTGATACACAACAGTTATTGGCCTGTTTTTATCAAGAAACAGCCTCTATGCAGCAAGAATCTTTAGATATGCCTATTCCCGAAAATCATAATGTTTTACCGTCTAAAAAAACGCTTTTATTTATGGTGTTTTTCTTGCTTGGTGCTTATTTAGTTTGGTTTTCATTTTTTTCCTTAAATCATGATGATCAAATGTCGTTTCGTGTACCACAAGAATTAATGGAAGAAAAACAAGAGATGGAGTTGATGGGTGATAAAAAGTTGGATAAAGAAAAGAGCGGAGATTCCAACATTCGAATTGTTGCCGGATTTTATTCTCCGGACGGAGAGGACGAAACGTGGCAGGGAGGCGATCATTTAATCGGAGATGCCGGTGAACAGATGAAAAAAGATTTTGTTCAGATTACGAAAAACCCCGCTAAAGTTTATGGAGAGAAGGAGCTGTTTCGTGTCTCATTAAAAGCGAGTGAAGAGGTGTGGTTAGAGGTAAAACGAAATGATCGTCTGCTTCTCAGTAAGGTTTTATACAAAGGGGATGTTTATAATGCACCCAAGTTTTCTGATGATTTGGTTATTAAAACAGGTAATGCGGGAGCTTTGGAGGTTTTTATTGATGGAAAATCTTATGGGAAGCTTGGGAAAAAGGGAGCAGTTCGATCTAATATATCGCTGAATCCGACTATATTAAAGGAACACTTGTTTTAGAATTTAATTGCTTGATCAATGATATTTTTAAAGGAAATGAGATGAATTTTGAACAAAAATTGGAAACGATATTGGCTCGTCATGATGAATTAACGGCATTATTAACACAAGAACAAAATGGTGATAATTTTGTTAAATTATCTAAGGAATTAAGTGGGTTGGAAGAAATTTCTAAAGCAGGAATAAAATATAAAAAATTAATGAATGATTTAAAAGAGGCTGAAACCATGATGCATGATTCTGAGATGGATTCGGACATGAAACTGATGGCGGAAGAAGAGTATTATCGATTGAAGGAAGAAATCCCAGCTCTGGAAAAGGAGATTCAAATTTTGTTATTGCCGAAAGATGAGGCAGATGATCGAAATGTCATTTTAGAAATTCGAGCCGGTACGGGTGGAGAAGAGGCGGCCTTGTTTGCGGCTGACTTGTATAGGATGTATGAACGGTATGCCGGTGTTAAGGGGTGGCGATTTGAACCATTGAGTTTGAATGAAACGGGATTAGGTGGTTTTAAAGAGGCCGTGGCTCAAATTTCGGGGCATGCTGTTTTTGCGAAATTAAAATACGAATCGGGTGTTCATCGTGTTCAACGTGTTCCGGAGACGGAAGCCGGTGGACGGGTTCATACATCAGCTGCCACAGTGGCTGTTTTGCCTGAAGCACAAGAGGTTGATGTTCAGATCAATGAGGCAGATTTGGACATTATGACGTGTCGGGCTTCCGGAGCTGGAGGACAACACGTTAATAAGACGGATAGTGCTATTAGAATTGTGCATAAACCGACTGGAATAGCTGTTGAGTGTCAAGAAGAGCGATCTCAGTTTAAGAATAAGGAAAAGGCAATGATGCGCTTGAGGACGGCCTTATATGATATGCAACGTCAAGCCTTAGATAAGGAGCGATCCCAAAATCGGAAAAATCAGGTTGGTTCCGGAGATCGATCTGAACGTATAAGAACATATAATTTCCCGCAAGGACGTGTGACGGATCACCGTATTAACAAAACCTCGTATCAATTAAATGAAGTTTTGAACGGAACGGGATTGGATGAATTTATTGAATCTTTGATTACCGAAGATCAAATGGAACGGTTGTCGGAAATTGAGTAATGAATGAAAAGATCGATACAATAGCAAAACAACTTTATGGTTTTTCCGAAACACCTCGTTTGGATGCTTTAATTTTTTGTCAGTATTGCATAGATCCGTCTTTAGAGCAAATTTTTGATTTTATTGAACGAAGGAAAAAAGGAGAGCCCGTTTCCAAGATTGTTGGAAAACGAGGCTTTTGGAAGAAAGAGTTTTATGTGACAAAGGACGTTTTGGATCCGAGACCGGATTCGGAAACGCTCATAGAGGCGGTCTTATCCGATTATTCGGATCATAATCAAAAATTGGATATATTGGATATCGGTACGGGGAGCGGTTGTTTAATTCTTACGTTATTGTCAGAGTATCCGAACGCACACGGAATTGGTGTGGATCGATCGCCACTGGCATTGGATGTTGCAAGAAAAAATCAGGAAGATTTGAATGTTGAATGGGCACTGCTTGATTTTTCGAAACAGGAATGGAATAGTTCTTTGAGACAGTTTGATATTATTATTTCTAATCCCCCCTATATAAAAAGTTCGGATATTTCTTTATTAGAAACGGCTGTTCGGACTTATGATCCTTTAATGGCTTTAGATGGAGGCGCTGATGGATTAGATGCTTATCGGGCTCTTTCGAGGAGTATGGAATCTTTGTTAAAAAAGAAGGGAATGCTTTATCTCGAAATAGGATTAGGTCAGGAAAAGGAGGTTGTCTCTATTATGCAGAGAGAGACTCTGAAATATTTGAGATATGTTAAAGATCTAAATGGAATTATAAGAGTTTTGGTTTTTCAAAAAGTGGAGTGAAATTGTTTACGGGGGATACATAATGAAGTATGAAGGAGAAGAGAATCTGGAAATTTTAAAACTGGCCGAAAATTATAATTCATTTTTAGTTAATCAGGTTTGGGAAAAATGTCAGAAATTTGCGGGCACTTCTCAAATTGTTGATTTTGGTTCCGGAACAAGATATTTAACTGCTTTGATAGAAGAAAAGTTTGGACAAGAAATACTTTGTGTTGAACCGGCTGAGAATTTAAAAAAATTTTATGTTAATAAGCGTGTTTATAACACATTGTCCGATCTGCCGGACGGTTGTATAGATTATATTTATTCTTTGAATGTTTTAGAACATATTAAAAATGATCAGGAAATTGTTGATTTATGTTATCAAAAATTAAAACCGGGTGGACGTTTATTCTTGTATGTTCCTGCTTATCCTGTCCTTTTTTCTTCAATGGATAAAAAAGTTGGTCATTTTAGGCGCTACTCAAAATGTCGTTTAAGAAAACTTTTTGGTGATCAAAATAAATGGCGCCATTGTCGGCTAACGTATTGTGATTTTTTGGGATTTTTTATGGCTCTTTTATTTAAAATTATTGGTAATAAAGAGGGAAAAATTAGGGGCTCACATATTAAATTTTATGATTCATTTGTTTTTCCGTTAAGCCGTTTGTTGGATCGATTAACAGGGGGAAAATTATTGGGTAAGAATTTGCTTTTAATAGTAGAAAAGAAAGATTAAATATTCTCTTGATATATTTTTTAAGTAAATATTGACAAATTTTATTTTTTTGTATATACTATGAAAATAGTTATCCTTAAGGAGGTAAAAATGGGAAGATCAATTGCTGAATATTTAAAAGAAAACGGATATGTTATCGGAAAGGATGTTGTTCCGGTTAAGGAAACAACGCTTTATAGACATCCTACTGTGGGTATTTGTCCCATGTCTCCCATGAGAAAGGAGGCATTTTGTTGTCATGAAGGCTTGGGTCTTATTTATCATCCCGAGACAAAAGAGTATTATGCAACCAACAATTCCGACTTGATCAATGAGGTGGCGGATAAGTTTGGAATTCGAGTGACACAGAATCCTTTATGTCCCAGCTCGATTGTATTTGTTGATTCTAAATTGAATAAAGCGATTAAAGAGCATATGGATTATATTTCACCGGAACAGGTTGAAGCGAGAAGAAGAAGTGCTTTACGAGCAAAATCCCGTTTAGATGAAAAACCGATTCCCGGAACATTAAAGGACGTTATCAGAGAAGCAGGTTTTAGACCTAATGACTATGTAGAATTAAAAGATCAAATGGAAATTAATAATTTTGTGATGGATCGAGATCCGTCTGCCAAAATTCAATTTCCGAAGGAGGAAGAGGTTTCGTTTAAGTACCACATTTGTCAACGGGGAACATCCTTTATTATTGGGAATACGGAAACACACGAGGCCATTTATACGAAGAATTTGGAGTTGGTTGAGGCTTTTGGAGAAAAAGGGTATCAATCGACCGAAGAGGTCACCTATGGGGTTTCTCCGTATCGCTTTGATTTTAAAGATCCTAAGATGGATCGAAAAGCCATGTTGCATCGAGCTGAGGTTCAAAAACAAGAAAAGCAGATTAAAGCAGAAATTGAGCATGTTCTGAAGACGGAGGATGTTGATCGTTTGCTGAGTTTGGGTAAGGCTCATTTATTTGATGCGGAACGGTGGTCAAAAGTAGAGCTGATGAAAAGAGGGGCTCGTATAATTGTTTTGAATGAAAGAGATAAAAAAAGACGTTCCAGTCGAAATTTGACGGTCACGCTTGAGCAAGCTCGTGCCAAGGATGAAACGTTGAGACGGGGTTTATCCAAATATTATTGGAAAAAGAAGTTGCAAGAAGAAAAAATGAAAGAAACTAAATCGTTATCTCCTGCGACACAGCCGAGGGATGAACAAAAAAAACCGTCTGTTTTGGTTCGGGCCTTGTCGCTCTTTAAGAGAAATGGTCGCTAGATTGTGATCTTTGTTTTTATCCGAGTGAAACGCTTTTTGATGTGGTATCAAAGAGCGTTTCTTTTATTTTAAATACTTGTTATCTGAAGATGAAACAGACGAATATTTTGTCATTTCGGTATTGTAGATAAAATGACCCCCAAAATAATAATAGAAAAACAGATAAATTTCTGAAGCATACTTTTTTTATCAATTTTTTCTTTTAAGTTAATTTTTAAAACTTTAATGACAAATAAACTGATCAGTAAAATAAAGATAGATTGTGTGGAGGATAGCCCTGATTTTATGACGAGGGGAAGTTGTGATAAGGCATAAATTCCGCAACAGTATCCGATAAAGCTCAAGATTTCCGCTCCTATAAAGTATTTCCAACTTTTTTTAAAATTCAATATATTATTTACAATATCCGTTCGGATATTTTTATTGAATAAGAAAAATGAAGTTATAGTGGTTGAAAAAATATTGGCATAGATAACGAGGTTGATCCAATTTGAATCTGTATTTAAAATATATTTTTCGATGACTGCTCCACCGGTATTAAAAAGAGAACAAAGGAGCATTAAAAAGAACGCTAAGTTAATTTTGGCTTTTGCTGATGGATCAAAATTTAAAAGTAAATTGGAAAAAATGATGAGAAAAAATCCTAAATATTGGTTCCAAGATAACTGCTCGCCCAAAAAAAGAAATGCCGCTAACGGTAAAATGATTTTGCCAAAAGTCCATAAGCAGTTGACGACTGAGGTATCGTTTTCTTTATAGGCTTGAAAGGCGGGGATATGTATTAAAACCATGATGAGACCCAATCCTATATAAGCCGGTAAAACACTAAGAGGCGGTAAGGTGGGTAATCCCCAAAAGAAAATAAAAGGAATAAACAAAAAATTGATAATAGAGGTAAAAAAAGTAAGCGTTATCGGATTTTTAAATTTGTTGTTGCACAAATACCCGTAAACGATTGCTGCCGATGCATACGAGAACGCTCCCAATAATATAATCAGAATGGCCATGTAAAATACCTTTATTTGTTTGATGTTTTTATAAAATGCAAAGATAAGTCAAGCATAATTTGATATAATGATATGTGCAGATGATATTCTTCATTTTGATATTTTTCTTTATTTTATGAGCCGGATGAGGTTCTGTGAGATAAATCTAAAGGGGAGGTCTACTAAAAAAGTGATCCGCTTGCAAAGTGAAACTCTCTTTTTGGCTGGGGTACCAGGATTCGAACCTAGACTGACGGAATCAGAATCCGCTGTCCTACCATTAGACGATACCCCAAAGAATGATCAGAGTTTACAAAACATTTATTGAAAAATCAAGTTTTTTT
Source organism: uncultured Alphaproteobacteria bacterium (assembly GCA_949286245.1). Lineage (GTDB taxonomy): Bacteria > Pseudomonadota > Alphaproteobacteria > CAAHEQ01 > UBA3637 > CALXPF01. The sequence goes on along the minus strand of CASECF010000079.1, from coordinate 18,295 downwards.
TATAAAATTATTTAAAATATCTTGAGAAAAAAGATAATCCTTGATTAAGCAAATTTTTATTCTTGCGCTTTAATTTTTTATTATGATATACTTTTTTAAAATGAAAGGTTGAATATGACGGATATTTTTCATGATATTGAAAAGGCGGAAATTGAACATCGCCTCCAATTTGATCAACTTGTCGAAGTGTTGACAAGTTCTATGTCTCATCAGGCTCTTTGTCAAGCGGCTGATCGAGTTCGATCTCGTTTTGTTGGCTCTGATGTTTATTTGAGGGGACTTATTGAGTTTTCAAACAGATGCCAAAATAATTGTTTATATTGTGGACTTCGCAAAGATAATAAACGTGTAAAACGATATCATTTAAGTATTGATGAAATCGTTGAATGTGCCCAAATTGCAAAAATGTATGGCTATCAAACTGTTGTTTTGCAATCCGGAGAAGATCCCGTTAATGAACCGTATTATCCGGTTGATACCATGGTTCAAATTATCCAAAAAATTAAGGCTTTTGATTTGGCAGTGACGCTCAGTTTAGGTGAAAAAACCTATGAAGAATATAAAGCTTATAAGGAGGCCGGAGCCGATCGTTATTTGCTACGAATTGAAACAACAAACAAAGACTTGTATCATCGCTTAGATCCCGGAATGTCATGGGAAAATAGACATCGTTGTTTGATTGATTTAAGAAAATTAGATTACGAGGTGGGATCCGGTGTGATGGTCGGGTTGCCGGGGCAAACGCCTGAAGACATTGCCAATGATATTTTATTTTTTAAAGAAATGGATTTTGATATGATTGGAATTGGTCCTTTTATTCCGCACCCCGATACTCCTCTTAAAAATGCATCTCGTGATCATTTTGAGCTCTCCTTAAGAGCGATGGCATTGACTCGTTTGTTGCTTCCGGATATCAATATTCCGGCAACGACTGCCATGGAAACGCTATGTCCCAATGGCCGAGTGATCGCATTGGAAAGTGGAGCTAATGTTGTGATGCCGAATGTGACGGGTATTCATCGAAAACATTATGAAATTTATCCCAATAAAGCCGGATCTAGAGGAGGATCGTTGATTTTAAAGGAAGAGGTTTCACGTCAAATTTTAGAAATCGGACGAACAATCGGAACGGTTAAGGGATTTAGGGGGGATTTTCTGGGTTCTCAAAATCATTTCTAAAGATTTACTTTGTGTGGACTATTTTTATGTTTCATAATACCTCTTTTATTTTTTCTGCATGCTCGATGAAAATCTATTCGGTTTAATTGGCCTTTTGAAAAGTGTTTAAATAAATGACAACAATTTCTGATTGTGTCCCTATGCGAAGTGTGGGGCCCCAAGTGCCGATTCCGGAAGAAACAATGGTATCTGGTTGATCAAATTTCTTATATCCGTAGGCGTTTTTGAAGATACATTTAACGACTAAATTAAACGGGAAAATTTGTCCGTTATGGGTATGACCCAACAAATGAAGATCCACTTTTCCTTTGATGCTTTCTTCAATATATTTTGGGTCATGCTCAATAACAATTTGATACAGGCCGGAAGGCGAATTTTGTATGAGATTAGTAAGCGGAGTTCTTTTTTTATTTGTTTGATCATCTCGTCCGATAAAAACGATTTTTTTCTCCGGTACACTCAGAACATGATCCCTCAAGATGAGGCAACCTGCTTTTTTAAAAGCGTTTATATTTTTTGAAACGGTGGTACCGTAGTATTCGTGATTTCCTAAAACAACAATAGGGGGGTACAGTGATTTGATTGTTGGTAAAAGATGATCAAAATGATGGTTGAAGAAATAATCCGGATGACTTTCAATCGTATCGCCTCCCAAAATAACAAAATCGGGTTCATAAGTATTATTTTTGTGATTATTTTTTTGCTTACTCATAGGTTATTCCGGATGAAACAATATGCATATCGGAAATGAAAATAATTGTTGAATGAATGTTCTCTTTGTGAGTTGTTAGGTAATAAGTTTTGATTTTAAGCTGATTTGCTTTTTGAATACCGTAAAAACTTAATAGGGTGCTTCCTAATAAAAAGGCATGGTTCAATGCTATCATATGTTGAAAATAAAAATTTGAATAAATCGGAATGATTAAGAGGAGATCGTTCAAGAGATAAAATCCTAAAAGATAAAAAATAAATCCCATACATAAGGAAAGAATTTTATTGAAATAGTAGGGAATGGAAAATGAAATCGAATTGATAGAATGTGGATCCAAATTAAATTTAAGATTCCAAAAAAGAAGAAGTAAAAAAAGCCAATAACAAAATATTCCTGATTAATCCATAAAAATTGTGAAACATGAAAGGCAAGGTAGAAACCGCACCAAAATAAAAAACATTCCAAAAGTATTAGAAACGGTATTTTCACTTTTCTGACTTTTCTTGTTTCAGATTTTTTCTTTCATGAAAAGTGTAAATATTTTTTGGATCTAAATCAATGAGAAAGCTAGGCATTGTTGACGAGAATAATATTATTTGATACAATTCAAGCCATGAGACAATCGGAAAAAACAAATGTGATGCGGATTCTTGAAAGGTTTTCCATTCCTTACGAGGCCCTTTTTTATCAGGTAGAGGAATCGGAAGGGATTGATGTCGTTTCTGTTGCAAATAGAATCCAAAAGCCATATGAGTGTGTTTTTAAAACGCTGGTGACAAGAGGAGATGATCATTCTTATTTTGTTTTTGTTGTTCCGGCAAAATGTGATTTAGATCTTAAAAAAGCAGCTCGATCGGTAGGGGTTAAAAGGGTGGAAATGCTACCAATGAAACAATTATTCCCTTTGACCGGATATATTCATGGGGGATGTTCCCCGATTGGGATGAAAAAATTGTTTAAGACGGTTATTGATGATACGGCTCTCTATATTGATGAAATATATATCAGTGCCGGAAAAAGAGGAGTTAGTGTTTCACTAAAACCTCAAGACTTGGCAACCTTGATACAAGCTTCCTTTGCTGATATTTCTGTTCTAAGTGAAAAAAAAGCCTGTTAAAGAACAGGCTTTTCAGGTAATTAATATCCCTTTTGATGGTTGAAATGAATTTGTCGGATAGCTTTTTCTTTTGAAAAATCTCCTTGCACAATAGATTTTAAAATCAAATCCGTATTTAGGCCCATTTTTTGGCAAGACACATTAAAATAAGGGATCTGATTGAGAGTTTCTGTTAATTGCTGACGATCTTCTTTTTCTTTTAAAAGATGAGAAGCCAAAAACCATCCACTTAACCACTCATGAGCATATCGATAGTCGGTTGAGGGATTTTGTCCCACTCTAAACAAGACTTCTGTTAAAGGATATTTTTGAAGTCCGGAAAGTTCTGTATCATGTTCACGGATTCCTTGATCACTCTTTGAAACTAAATCATGAGCTGTTTTTTGAGAAATTCTCATAATATAGCAGTGTGGATGTACCACGCAAACCCTATCTCCTTCTTTCCAACGATTAACTAAATAATCATCATCTTGTGGTTTAAATGGTAAAAGAATCGCTTGCTCAAAGGGAAGAGAATATGAATATATGCCTAAATTTCCTAACTCTTCCCTGACTTCTCGTTTGATGTTATTGAGAGAAATCTTCCTCTTATCAGAGATTATCTTGATTTCTCCCTCTTTTATCTCCACATTATCCCAAAGATTTGTAATGTTTTCTTTTTTTTCTGGAGAAAGAAGAGCTAATTCTTCTTTACTGATGCTTTCCGATAGCCCTCCAAGAGCTCCAATTCCATCAGATTCTCCATTTGGTTTACAGCGATGAATTAAAATAACAGAAACAGATTGTAGCTTTTCCTTAAATGTTTTTCCGTCGATAGTGTTTCCGCAATACATAGTGACATTTGACCCGATATCACTGATAAAATCCAGCGCATTTGTCTGTTTTAGAAACTTTCGACGAACCTCTCCTTTTGGGTATTTGGGAAGAGCCTTAACTACTTCTTCTTTTGATTTGAACATAATATCCTCTGTAAATTTATTATGGAAAATTCTATAATATTTTCATCTATATTATAATGGATACCTTTAATTAACAAGTGTTTTAGTCTTTTATTATACGGATGGCTTGTGGAATTTGCTTTCGTTTAAACGCCATAGCCGTGTATCTTTGTTGAATAAGGGAGACTTCTTGTTGCTTTTCTTGTGGAATCGGTATTGTGCCAAAAATGTAATCTTTGAGAATTTGATCTAAAATAGAATAAGGAGGTAAAGAATCGGTATCTTTTTGATCGGGAGCTAATTCGGCAGTAGGAGCTCGATTGATAATCCCTTGAGGAACAAAGAATGACCCTTCTTGATTATATAAGTGAGCCAGTTTATAAACATCTGTTTTAAAAACATCTCCGATCGGAGAAATACCGCCACAGGTATCACCATATAAAGTGCAATATCCCATTGCGGCTTCTGATTTGTTTCCGCAAGAAAGCAATAACCAGCGATTGTCATTGGAATAAGTCATTAACAGAACCCCTCTGACTCTGGCTTGTAAATTCTGAAGTGTAATATCATTTTGAATCGAGAAAGGGAGTGTTTTGAGGTATACATCCACAATCGGTTGAATATCGATTTCCGTATGATCAACGTGATTCATTTGAGCGGCTTTCTTAGCGAGATCAAGACTTTGTTGAGATGTATATTTTGTTTTCATCATGACGGTATGGACATGCTCGGAACCAATTGCCTCACAAGCTAATGCTAAAACAACCGCCGAATCCAGTCCCCCGGACAGACCTAAAACAACATCTTTAAAATGATTTTCTTGACAGTATTTTTTTATACCTTTCACAATTTGATTTTTAATAAATTGAATGGTCATGTTGTTTTCCTTTCACTGATTTTATATTCTGTGTTCATTTTATTTAGTTTCCGTATGTTCGTTCTAAATATTTTTTTTGTAAGTCCGATCCGCTTAGTTTTCGATGTTTTGAAATAAGCTTTTGTCGTTTTGTAAAAAGGGATTGCTCAACCCCTGCAACGTATCTGTGCGGTGATTTAATTCTTAAGTGTGTTTCATCCAGACGACTTAAATTTTGTTTTGCCTCTTGTTGAATGTCAATTAACGGACGATTCATTTCTTCTAAATTCACTTTTCCATCTTGAATAACGGATATCATGGGACGCAGTACTTTTTCGCCTTTTAAAAACAGTTTTGCCTTTTCATTTTCAAGATCTACCGAAACAATGTCTTTTTCTAAAGAGCCATTTTTAACAAAAGCATGTCCCACAGGACAAATAATATCCCCCGCATATTTATTCTCTTTTTCATTGAGTACTCGAATGACTTCCGTTGCTCCAGGAATGGTTGTTTTAACGGATAATTCCGAAACTTTTATGACATCTCTGTTTCCTGTTTTTTTTAGCTTGTAAACACCTCCTAAGGCCGGTTGATCATATGATGTCACTAACTTTGTTCCGACACCAAAGATGTCAATGGGGGCTTTTTGTTCTAAAAGCAAACTTTGAATGGTGTATTCATCTAAATCATTTGAAGCTGTAATTTTTGTTTGTTGACAATTATTTGTATCAAGAATTTGACGCACATGTTTAGATAAATAGGCCAGATCGCCCGAATCCAGTCGAACGCTTTTGAGGGGAATGCCGGTTTCTTTTGAGGCCTCTATGGCTAATTGAACTCCCTCGATCGTATCATATGTGTCTAAAAGAACGCTGGCTTGTTGCGGGAAAGATTGAATGTAGTGTTTGAATGCTTCTTTTTCACTGCTTTCCCTCATGATGAAACAATGAGCCATTGTCCCCGAGACGGGAATACGATAGTGGCGACCGGCTTCAACATTGGAAGTCATGTTAAATCCGGCGATAAAAGCAGCTCTTGTCGGAGCAAAACCTTGTGTGTCTTGGGCTCTTCGCAGTCCCATATCTAAGAGTGTTCGATCTTTGCCGTCAGAGTGAGCGACATGGACAATGCGACTAGCTTTGGTTGCAAAAAGACTCTGGGCGTTAATAATATTTAAAATGCCGGCTTCCACCATAATGGCCTGCCAAGCCGGTCCTTTAACTCGAACGATCGGCTCATTCGGAAAAACGATATCTCCTTCTCGAAAAGCATCCATGCTGATTTTTAAACGAGAATTTTGAAGCATTTCTAAAAATTTTTCTTTAAAACCCTGTTCTTTTAAGTAATCAAGATCTTCTTTTTCATAGTGCCAATCATGGAGCCATTCCAAAACTTCACCAAGTCCGGCCGTGAGAAGATAACTGCCCGAAAAAGGATTGGATCGAATATACATTTCGTATGTCTCTGTTTTGTTGTGTGTTTTTTGATCAAACATGGCTTGAGCCATTGTCAGATGATAGAAGTCGCAGTAAAGAGGAGAAAATTTATTTTTGATCATCGTGTTATATCCTTTCTTTTGATGAGGGGGATTATTTTAAAGGGGACATCATTCTCCCATGAAGAGTCATGATCCCTTATTTTTTGTCGGATGAGCGTGCCGGAAAGACTTCCTAAAGGACGATCGAACAGGCGGATGGAAAATCCTTTTTCGGCGAATTGTTTTGCATTTTGATGAATGCCACAGTAATAAATATCGGCAGGAAAGGGAAGGTGGCTTTTCACATAATCGACCCACTTAGGCAAATTGTGAATGTCTTTAAGTCCGCCGACAAATAATTTTCCGGATTCCATTTCTTTTTGATAAACGGTTTTTACCATTTCAAGGCGTTCTTCATACGAATATGGGTTGTTTTCATCAATCACACCGACAGATCCCAACATTAAAATGGATTTTTCATTTTCATCTAACATACTGTTAATGAGGTTAATATGTCCGTTATGGAGAGGTTGCAAACGCATAATTGTCAGACCAACAGTCATTTTTAACTCCTTTCATGCTGAATGTATCGAAGAAAATTTTCTGATCGCATTATTTTAAGGGTGCCCTTTTTTATTGCTTTTTTAAAGGGTTCTTCTTTTAGAACATCTCGCGTTTGTTTAAAAATGCCCCGTGTCAAATCTTCTAAAACAGTCACCGAAAGACCTCTTTTGAGCCACCCTTCAATTCCGGCCTTATTACAAATATCGGATGCGACACCGAATAAAACCACATCTCTTGTTTGAGCTAAAATCTCGGGGCTTATTTTATCAATTGTTTCAGCCCACATGTCGTACGTATTCTTGCGTAAATGTTGAACGGTTTTGATTTTAGATTCGATAAGATGTTTATCAATGGCTAATTCCCAACCGTTTGTTTGATCCATACAATGAGGCGGAAACGTTTTTGCTTCTTCGCTTTGAGCGTATGTTTTCGGGAAATGGGTGTCATATGTGACAATGGCGTTTTTAAAATAGCCGTGTGGTAGTTGCTCAAAAAAGCTTTTCACCCGACTGATGAGGTTCGGATCTCCTTTCCCCTCGTCAAATGTTAAAGCTCCTTTTTGAGCAACAAAGTCGTTTTGAAAATCAACAAAAGTTAAATTGTGTCCGGTTGCCATTTTTATCTCCTGTTTTTTTCTTTTAGATAAAAACTATTCGTTATTAACAATTTATTATTAACATAAAAAATATAACAAGTCAATACTCTTTTTTTTAAAAAAAATTAAAATATTATTTTTTATTTTTTTTTCCAATATATTATTTTTTATATTTAAACTAAAAAATATACTGTAATCGTGAGAAGGGGGGGTATTTTATGCTATCTTTATTGTGGGAGATACTTGCATTTGACAAAGGCTCATGTTAATATCAGTCTGATTTTAATAATCGGTATTTAAGAGAGCGTATATGAACCGGATAATTGATGAAGAAATTTTTTTGAAAGAGTATAATCCGAATTTGTTTGAAAAAGTTTCGGTGACGACCGATTTACTTGTATTCAGTATTTCTGATATTGTGACGAATAATTACAGAAAGCTACCGGAAAAAATAATGAGTGTGTATTTGGTTAATCGGGATAATTTTCCGTTTAAGGGAAAGTGGAGTTTGCCGGGCGGTTTTTTGGATCCGAAAGAGACGCTTGCGGATACGGCTTTTAAGGTGTTAAAGCGAAAGATGAATTTGGATACTCTTTATTTGGAGCAATTAGGGACATTTGATGCAATCACGAGGGATCCGCGTATGCGTATTTTATCGGTTGCATATATGGCGTTAATCAATCGACAGGATTTGCCACGGGATATTCAAGCGTGTTCGAACTGGTTTAATATTGTACGAAAAGGCGAGAATCTTTTTTTGCAAAATGAGCGAGATTCCGATTTGATTTTGGATTTATCGGATAAAGGGAGTCTGGCATTTGACCATGTGGATATTGTTTTAACGGGGCTGATGCGTCTCAAGAATAAGATTGAATATACGGATTTGGTTTTTCATTTGCTTCCGAAGGAGTTTACATTAACGGAATTACAAAATGTTTATGAAGCTATTTTAGGGAGAAAGTTGTTAGCTCCGGCGTTTAGGCGTGAGATCAAGTCAAAAGTTGAGGCAACAGGAAATTATATGACCGGATCGGGTCATCGACCTTCTGCATTGTTTCGGCAAAGGAAAAATGAAAATATCGAATGAAACGCATTGTAAAACAGGATGTTGAACAAAACAGTCGATGCATTGGAATAAAGATATGGATATAACGACAGATCCCGAACAAGTTTATGAGGTTATCGGAAAGTTAAAGGCTCTTAAACGGAGAGGGTGGATTCAACGGGGGTGTCGACAAACAGAATCAGATGCCGAACACTCGTGGGGCGTTGCCTTTTTGGTGATGATGTATACGCCTTTTGATTTAAATAAGTTAAAATGTCTTCAGATGGCGCTTATCCATGATCTTTGTGAGATTTATGCCGGAGATGTGACACCGCATGACGCCATATCTCCTCACGAGAAGACGGAAAAGGAGACGGCCGCCGTCAGTCGACTAGCTCAAGATTTATCTCAAGAGACATTAAAAGATTTATATCTGGAGTTTGAAGAGGGGAAAACACCGGAAGCTGTTTTTGTAAAAGATCTGGATAAATTGGACATGGTTATCCAGTGTCGCTTTTTTATTGATCAAGGATACTTACCCAAAGAAGCATGGAATGAGTTTGTTCCATATTCACAAAAACGAATTCGAACACCATTGGTTCAAGAATTATTGAATCGAATATCTCAAGGCTATTTTAAGTGAGACGGTGTGTAATACAATTCCGTCTCATCAATGAATACATATTAATGTAGTTAAAAAAAATGATTTTAGAAGCATAATGGTATATTCTTCCCATACTTTCTTTTTTGGGAGGATAAAATGGTTATAGAAAATTTTAAGAAGTGTTTAATTGCTCCTATTTTTGTTTTTTTGGTTGTTATTCTTTCTTTTAGTATTATCGGTACGCGGGATTATCATGCCATTGAGCAGGCGATAGATTTATTTTTAGAACCGTTTACTTATTGTTGCTACGCATTTGCATTGGGGATTATTATTTGTCATTTACAGCCGTATCAGACAAAGCAACAAAAAAACATCTCGTTTTGTTTTTTATCTTGTTTGGTTGTGCTGTTTTACGAGAAATGGGGATACAACATTGGTTAACTTCAACGGATACAACAGCTTTTAAGATTCGTTTTTTTACGAATCCGGCTAATCCGATACATGAAAAAGTAATTGCAGGATTTCTTTTATTGAGTGTTTTTTCAATTATTTTTTATTTGTTGGTTTATTATATGCCAAAAATTATTAGAGGCTTTTTTAAATTGAATCCATTGTATTGGACGGTTGTGACATTTGGATGTACGGGAATTATCTGTAAAATAGCTGATCGATTGCCATCTAATCTCAGAAAGGCAGGATATGGCTTAGATCCGATTTGGTCTGCTTGGATGGAATTGTTTGAGGAAACGACTGAAATGTGTTTGCCTCTTTTGTGTGCTCTGGGATTTGTTCAATTTGCCAGAATGAGCCAAATAGAACATCAAAAGAAGATAGATTAGAAAATACTTAAAAACAATTTTTTATTCCCTAGATCGTTTTGCGAGATCATTCTTTGATGAAAAACTTATTAGATGGGAAAAGAGAGAAAGATCAAGGAAATGACGGGATGAGAATGAATTTTCATCCCTATGGGCTGTTTCTTTGAAAATTGCTATCCCCCCAAACAAGAATAAGAAAGAGGTATGAGAGTAAAATCTGATGCTTTGAGGGGGGGTATCGAAAAAAGATAATATTGAAAGTTTATAAAACAAAAAGCCTTGGTTTTCCAAGGCTTTTAAATGGTGCGGAAAGCCGGAATCGAACCGGCACGGGGACAAAGCCCCAACAGATTTTAAGTCTGTTGCGTCTACCAGTTCCGCCATATCCGCCCACTGATAGAAAATATGCTTTGCAACATAGCGAAAAAAAATCAACTCGTCAAGACTTTTTTACAAAAAAAATAAAAAAACTGCAAAAAAAAATTAAAAAATTATAAAAAAATGAAATAATACTTGTCAATGACAAGGATTCTATGGTATTTTTGAAATAATTTTCAAAATAAGGAGAAAATCATGGATGAATTTGATAAAATAAGAGAACTATCAGAGGATATCGCCAATCGTAAAGAACCAACTTTTACGGAATTGGGAAAGGATTTGTCCAAAAAAACGGAGACTCCCCAAAAAGAAGAAGATTTTTCATCTTTTCAAAACGAAGAGTCGGATGATGCCGGCTTGTACGCTCTTCCGTCAGATTTTAAAAAACGCCTCGATGCTCTTCCGGTTGAAGAAATTGAAGAAAAATCATTCGCTTCCATGAAACTCCATTTTATTGCATTAGGTGTTTTTATCGGAATCTTAATCGTTGTTTTGGCCGGTTTCTTTATTTTTGGAAACGGGGATGAAACCCCGACAGAAATCGTGACGATTACGGCAACACCCGATCCTGTTAAAGTAAAACCAGAACAGCCAGGAGGAATGAATATTCCGGATCAAGATAAAATGGTATATGACCGAATCAGATCAGATACCCTTCCTACAAAAGTGGAAAGTTTATTCCCAGAACCTGAACAACCCGTTCTTCCAAACATTTTAGTCTTGAATGAAGAAAATGGAAAAAATCAATCGGAATCCATTGAAAAACAAACAGATTTAAAGGATTCGGTGGAGGCTTTGTTGGCGGAGAAGCGTACACCGTCAGAACAGCCCATTTTAATTGAAGAAACAATTCCGGATCCTGTCCCGAAAAAAGAGGTTATTCAGCTTCCTAAAAAGGAAACGGTTAAATCTTCTGCAAAGTCTGTTAAAACCGAAAAAAACGTCACTTCTTCTAAAGGTGTTTGGAGCGCACAGTTAATGAGCTCTTCCAATAAGACGGCGGTGGAAAAAGCATGGCCTCAAATTTTGTCGAAGCATAAAGCATTATTGGGAAATATGCCTCATGAGATTGTGCGGGCCAATATTTCCGGTAAGGGAACATTTTATCGCCTTCGGATCGGACATTTCCAAACGAGAGATCAAGCGAATGAGTTGTGTCAGAAATTGAAAGCTCGCAAACAGGACTGTGTCCCGGCAAAATGATAAAATATCAACCAATTAAACCGATTATTTTTGGATGTGAAGGGTTAACCTTTTCACAAGACGAGAAGGATTTTTTCGGGCGAGAAAATCCGTTGGGGTTGATTCTGTTTGATCGTAATATCAAAAATCCACAACAGGTTCGACAGTTGGTTGATGATTTCCGTTCCATTGTTGATCGGACCGATGCACCCGTTTTGATTGATCAGGAGGGGGGACGAGTACAACGGCTATGGCCACCGTATTGGAAGGCATTGGGGTGGTCTTCTGTTTACGGAGATTGGTATTCGGAATCTCCCGAAAAGGCTGAAAACGGGGTTCGACAACATACGGGTGTGCTTGCCGATAATTTGAAGTCATGCGGAATAAATGTCGATTGTTGGCCGTGTTTGGATGTTTCTCGATCGGATACGCATGATGTTATGAAACTCAGATGTTTTTCTTCTGATCCCAAAATCGTTGCGAAGTTGGGTCAAATAGCTGTTGAAACGGCTATTCAATCCGGTTTTATGCCGGTTATAAAACATATTCCGGGATATGGACGGACGAAGGTCGATCCGCATCGAGATTTGCCGATTGTCACAGAACCTCTTGAGATTTTGGAAGAAACTGATTTTTATCCGTTTCGTCAAATTAAAAAACATGTTTGGGGCATGACGGCTCATGTACTCTATACGGCGTTAGATGATGTTTTTCCGGCAACGTTGTCTTCAAAAGTTATATCTTATATTCGCCGTGAAATAGGATTTGATGGTTTTTTGATTTGTGATGATATTTGTATGAAGGCCTTAGCACAGTTTGGTTCTTTATCTGAGTGTTCTTTAAAAATGCTTGAGGCAGGGTGTGATGCCGTATTGCACTGTAGTGGAAATTTGTCTGAAATGAAGGAAATTGCCTCGGCTCTTTCTCCTCTTTGCGATTTGTCGCTCAGGCGATTACTTCAATCAATGGAGATATTAAAAAATGGCTGATATTATTCATGGTTTTTCGGTGTGGCTTGTTCCTCTTCTTTTGGCGATTATCATACACGAGGTTGCTCATGGCTTTGTTGCCATGAAACTGGGAGATTACACGGCTAAATTTGCCGGTCGATTAACGATGAATCCCAAAGAACATATCGATCCGATCGGAACGCTTTTGATCCCAGGGGTTTTGTTGTTAATTAAGGCACCGTTTTTGATTGGTTGGGCAAAACCAGTTCCTATTGATTCTCGAAACTTTAAACATCCCAAAAGAGATATGGGTTTGGTGGCCGCTGCCGGTCCGCTTTCCAATTTTTTACTTTTTGTGATTTTTTTAATTTTATTTCACGTATTGTATCCTCTTTTACCAAAAGAACATTCTTTGTCTTTTTGGCTTTCTGAAAATTTATTGAACGGAATGCTCTTATCTCTTGTTCTCTGTGTGTTTAATTTGATTCCGATTTTACCATTGGATGGGGGACGGATTCTTGCTTCTGTTTTACCTGTTCGATTAAGTTATGAGTATCAAAAAACGGAAGCATATGGTTTTTGGATTTTAATCGGTGTCTTATTTTTGTTACCGATGATCGGGATAGATCCGATCGGCTGGCTTTTGAGTGGTATTGGTCCTTTTGTGACTTATTTAATCAATTTTTAAAGGAGAATGTTATGTATGATATAAAATGGATTCGGGAAAACCCGCAAGAATTTGATTTGGGATTGGAGAGACGAGGTCTTCAACCGCTTTCTGAACAAGTGTTGAAGATGGATAAGGATTATCGTTCCAATCAGACGGCTTTACAGGAAATGCAATCTAAGAGGAACACCTTGTCTGCAACAATCGGTCAAGTCAAGAAAGAGGGCGGAGATGTGGATTCGATTATGCGAGAAGTGAGTGAAATAAAAGATAAGATGGCCGTCTTAGAAGAGGATACAAAGAAAAAAGGAGATGAAATTTTTGCTCTTTTGTCTTCTTTGCCGAACACACCGGATGCCTCTATTCCGACAGGACCCGATGAAAGTGCCAATGTGGTTGTCAGACAAGAGGGGGTTATTCCGACATTTAGCTTTACACCTAAGGAACATGATGAGTTGGGAGCCAATTTGGGAATGATGGATGTAGAGCAGGCAGGTAAGATTTCCGGTGCTAGATTTACATTTTTAAAGGGACCTTTAGCTCGTCTTGAAAGAGCCCTAGGTCAATTTATGTTAGATACGCATACAACAGAACATGGATATATGGAAATGGATGTTCCTTTAATGGTTCGTGATAATGCAGCTTTCGGAACAGGGCAGTTGCCGAAATTCCGTGAAGATTTATTTCAAACGACAAACGGATATTGGTTGATCCCGACGGCAGAAGTTTCTTTGACGAATTCGGTTGCCGGAAAAATTTTGGAAGAAAAAGATTTACCACTTCGTTTAACAGCGTTGACTCCTTGTTTTCGTTCCGAAGCCGGATCGGCAGGCCGAGATACAAAAGGAATGTTTAGACAACATCAGTTTTATAAGGATGAACTTGTCAGTATTACAACACCGGAAGATTCCTTTAATGAATTGGAACGAATGACAAAATGTGCTGAGAATATTTTGCAAAAATTAGGGTTGCCTTATCAAGTTGTTTGTTTGTCTTCGGGTGATATGAGCTTTACCTCTCACAAAACATATGATTTAGAAGTCTGGTTGCCGGGGCAAAACAGATATCGGGAAATCTCAAGTTGTTCAAATTGCGGTGCTTTTCAGGCACGTCGTATGGATGCTCGTTTCCGTCGACCGGGAGAAAAGGGAACTCAACATGTTCACACATTAAACGGATCCGGTGTTGCGGTTGGTCGGGCTTTGATTGCAGTCATGGAAAATTATCAAAAAGAGGATGGTTCCATTGTGATACCGGAGGTTTTGAGACCCTACATGGGAGGGATGACTGTTATCAAAAAAGACTAAAACAAACGAAGGTTGAAAAAAACGGGATATTCAAATATCCCGTTTTTTGTTTTAGGGTACCTTTTTAGAGGATTTTTATCGATTTATAAAAAAGGATTCAATTTTATCGTGTTCCGGTCGATCCAAAACCACCGGCGCCTCGTGAGGTTTCATCTCCTACAGTCTCCACTGTTTCGATTTTAGCTTGTATGATCGGGCAAATAACGGCCTGAGCGATGCGATCCCCCGGTTGTATGATAAAATCTTCTTGACCCCAGTTTATGAGGGGAATTTTTATTTCTCCGCGATACCCGTAATCAACTGTTCCAGGACCATTTACAACACCGATTCCGTATTTTGCGGCCAGTCCGGAACGAGCTCTGATTTGCATTTCATAAAGATGTCCGTTTTCATTTTCCGTTTCAAAAGAAATTCGAATTCCGGCTGAAATAAGAGCTCTTTCAAGAGGTTTTAGAACGATCGGTGTGTTAATTGCCGCTCGTAAATCAAATCCGGAATCATCAAGATGTTTATAGTGAAGGGGTTCCCACTTGGGATCATAATTGTCAAGATATTGAATTTTTAATAAAACAGCCATTATTTATCCTTTCAATTAAAAAACGATTTTTACGATAATGCGCTTTTTAAGAAAAGTCAATCTCAGAAATAAATAAAAAAAATATTGATTTTTTTGGAAAAATCTCTATAGTTAATCCATTAACAAAATAGGAAAGGAAAATGTATGTTTATCAGTGAAGCACTTGCACAAGCGACAAATGTGGCAACAACAACCGAAGCTTTACCCGGTGGAGAAGGGTTTAAAGTTTTTATTCAGTTTGCGCTTATTTTTTTGGTTCTATATTTATTGCTTATTCGTCCGCAACAAAAACGCATGAAACAACATGAAGCCGAATTAAATGCAATTGTTAAAGGAACAAAAATTATAGTTTCCGGTATGTTGGGAACAGTTGTTGAAGTGATTGATGATGAAAAATTGTTGGTAGAGTTGTCAAAAGAAGTGCGTGTGACGGTCCTGAGAAGTTATGTTTCACAGGTTTTGTTTGATGATTCGAAAAAATCTAAGAAAAAATAGAGATAGGGTTTAAGATGTTTGGATATTCAAAATTTAAAACTGGATTGATCAGTGTTATTGTTTTATTAGGTGTGGTTTTTGCCTTACCTAATTTTTTGCCGGATTCTGTTTTAAAGCAAATTCCGAAGAGTGTTCAGTCTTGGTATCATCCGATTACCTTGGGATTGGATTTGCAAGGAGGTTCCTATTTGTTAATGGAAGTCGATACGGATGACCTGATTAAGGAAAAATTGACATCTTTGGCCGATTTATCACGGTCTGCCTTGCGTGAAGGAAAAGTTCGATTTGTCGGTGGTGTGACGGTTGTTGACGGAGCCATGCAGGTGAAGCTTTTAAACAGTGCTCAGATCAATGAGGCAAAAGAAATTATTCGTAAGCAAGAAACCGTTCCGTTGGCTTTTGAAACGGAAGACTCGGTTTTACGTGTTTCTTATACACCGGAAGCTTTGGAGAGCATGAAAGCCAAAGCGGTTGAACAATCTGTTGAAATTGTCCGTCGCCGAATTGATGAATTGGGGACGAAGGAACCTCAAATTCAACAACAGGGGACTGATCGAATAGTTATTCAATTGCCCGGTGTTCAAGATCCTTCCGAGATTAAAGCTTTGATGGGAAAAACGGCAAAATTAACATTCCATTTGGTTGATGAGGAAACCACTCCGCAAATGGCTCAAATGGGGAAATTGTCACCCGATTCCATGCTGATGACGGGGGATGAGACCGGTTATATTGTTTTGAAACGTGCTGTTGTTGTTGGTGGGGAAAGTTTAGATTCAGCCAAACAGGAGTATGATGATAGAATGCAACCGGCTGTCGGATTTAGTTTTAAGTCAACGGGAGCTAAAAAGTTTGCAAATGCAACACGAGAGAATGTTGGACGGAGACTTGCGATTGTATTGGATGGAAAGGTAATCAGTGCCCCTGTTATCAATTCTCCGATTACGGGAGGTAAGGGAATTATTACCGGCAATTTTACGGTTCAAGAAGCCAATGATTTAGCTTTAATGTTGCGTTCGGGTGCTTTACCGGCTCCGCTTGTTGTTGTTGAGGAAAGAGTTGTCGGACCGGGGCTTGGAGAAGATTCCATTAAAGCGGGAACGTATGCTTGTTTGATCGGTACGGCCTTTATTTTCCTCTTTATGATCATTGTTTATGGATTTACTTTTGGCGTTATTGCTGATTTAACACTTATTATTAACGGTATTCTCTTGTTGGCTCTTCTGAGTATTTTGAATGCCACATTAACTTTGCCTGGAGTTGCCGGAATTGCCTTAACATTGGCTATGGCGGTTGATGCAAATATTTTGATTTTGGAGAGGATGAAGGAAGAAATTCATTTGGGTGTTAAAAATCCGAAAGAGATTATGAAACGAGGCTTTTCCGGTTCTTTCTCCGCTATTTTTGATGGTCAGTTGACGACATTGTTTGCTGCGTTGTTCTTATTCATGTTGGGATCCGGATCTGTTCGAGGATTTGGGATTACCTTGGGGTTAGGTTTAGCAACAACAATGTTTGCTGCTATTTTAGCCAACAAAATTTTATTTATGGCTTGGTATGAATTGAAAAAGCCGACAAAGATTGATTTTTAAAGGAATGGAATATGTTTAAAAAATTATTTTCAAAAAAAGATTATCATTTTGACTTTATGGGGATGCGTCGGATTGGGTTTGCTATTGCGCTTGTGCTCCTCTTGGGAAGTGTTGCCTCATTCATGACGAGAGGTCTCAATTATGGTATTGATTTTCAGGGGGGTGTTCTGATTGAGGTTTCTTCAGAAAAGACGATTGATATTCAACAAGTGAGAACTCAATTATCGTTCTTGAAGGATTTATCAATTCAATCTGCCGGTTTGACGGGACAGCTTTTATTGATTCAGGCTCAACCGAAAGAGGGAGAGACGGGAAGTGTTTTGGT
The DNA here is from genome assembly GCA_949286245.1 of uncultured Alphaproteobacteria bacterium. Lineage (GTDB taxonomy): Bacteria > Pseudomonadota > Alphaproteobacteria > CAAHEQ01 > UBA3637 > CALXPF01. Next base: position 920 of record CASECF010000079.1, on the reverse strand, counting down.
TAATCAGGTCAAAGAGGTTTTAGGGACAAAAGACTATAGTTATGAACGGGTGGAAGTCATTGGACCGACAATCGGACAAGAGTTAAAAAGAAACAGTTTGATTGCGTCTGTATTGGCATTATTGGCGATTGCCGTTTATATTTGGTTTCGGTTTGAATGGCCGTTTGCAATCGGTTGTTTGCTTTCTTTAACATTTACGCTCATTTCCGTTGTTGGATTTTTTGCCTTATTTGGATGGGAGTTTGACATGGTTGTCGTGGCCGGTATTTTATCCTTGGCTGGATATTCGTGTAACGATACGATTGTCACCTATGATCGGGTTAGAGAGTGTTTAAAGAAATTCAAAACAAGATCGGTTGATGAAATATTAAATATGGGAATCAACGAAACATTATCCCGAACAATTTTAACGAGTACGGGTACTTTAATTATGGTGATTGTTCTCATGATTATGGCCGGAACAACTTTGCAAGGTTTCTCGATTTCTTTGGCCCTCGGAGTTGTAATTGGAACATTTTCTTCCATTTTTGTGGCAGTACCGCTTCTTCGGTACTTTGATATCAAAAATATGGGAGAAAGTACTGATAATACATTCCAGGTATCGGCAAAGTAAAATATATTTCTTAAAAAGCCCCCGTTTTGGGGGCTTTTTTGTCTTAGTGCCTTACAGACTATCCCCATTTTAATGGGGGTTGAATGCTCACGACGACGATGCTATAAGAAGGTATAGAAGTCGTACAAAGTCAACATAGTGTTTATCGTTTAAGTTACCACATAGATTGGGTGTGTAAGTATCGTCGTCGTGTCCTAAAGCCTGGCGTTGTAGATTATATAAAGAAATTATTACCCAAGCTACTAAGAAGTATCCCTGGATGTGAGATAGAGAAGATTGGCTTTGATAAAGACTATATTCATTTTGT
>CASECF010000078.1 GCA_949286245.1 uncultured Alphaproteobacteria bacterium | reverse complement strand
ACTGTCTTCCTCACAATACCAGTTGGGCAGGGCTGTCTCGTCCAGATCCTCATCAAACAAAAATACCATGGTAGCCGTTTCTCTGTTATCCATCTCGCTCGGTTCACAGATCAGATCGTTCCCCCCATACACAATCTCGTTGGCTTTCATCAAAACAGGGAGTTTCCACCCCATCTTTAAAATCTTTTGACACACCCCCACAGGCACATCCGTCACTTCTAACTCAAACAGTTTCGGATCATTCGGTTCTCGAAACGCCGTCACAAGATACCCTTGCCTCGTTGTCGCAGGGAATTCATCCATTGTGAGTGTTCCTCTGTTTTGTCTCACCTGTTCGCCCACACTCACCGCTCGAAGCGTCAGTTCATTGATTGTCTCGTTGGCTTTATAGCTATCCATCGCATACCGATATCCTGCGATTGCTCCGATTGAGAGAACACCCATAATTGCTAAAACCCCCAACATCTCCACCATCGACCGCCCCGATTCGGCAGGTTCTCTCTTTTGCAGATTTTTAATTTTAGCTCTGATCTTACTCTTTACAATCAACTCTTTGAACATTCTCTCCCTCCAAATTTGAACATTCCGTCCCTCCAAAACTGTTTCAAAAAAACGATCCTTTTTTTGAAACGCTTTTTAGAGCAAAAAAACCTTGATTTTCTGCCATCCTTTCGTGTATAAAAAAAAGGATCCTTTTCTTGCGACAGAGGAATAAAAATATAAGTAATTGATTATAAAAGAATATTCCTTTAAAATAACTCAAAAATTTTTTAATAACAATCCAAACAATTTTTAAGGCAAATCTAAATCAGATACAAAAAAACCGCCTGACATATAATCAGACGGTTCTTAAAAATCGGTGAGAACTATAACCCTTTTTTCGCTTTCGCACCGGCGATTCTTTCTCTTAACTTTTTGGATTCGGCCGTCAATTTAGAAACCGGCGTATTTAACAAATATAAATCTAATCCACCGTTCTTCTCAATCGTTCTTAATCCGTGAGATGTAATTCTCATGTTAATCTGTTGACCTAAAATTTCACTGTAAATAGCAACATCTTGCAAATTCGGCATAAAACGACGACGTGTCTTCCGATTGGATTTGCTAACATTATTTCCCGTTTGAACACCTTTTCCAGATACGAGGCATCTCTTTGCCATGGTACAATCCCTTTCCTCAATAAAAATAAAACTGTCGTTCCTTTTACACTTTTTTCTTTGATAAGTCAAGTGCTTTTTTTATCTTTTTATTAAAAGGGATATAAATCCGGTAATGGTTTTTTCTTTTTCTTTGACTTTGGGGCTGATTTTAAAAATTGTTTCTTCTGTCGGCGTTTCCAAAAAGCAAACCCCAAAACGCCCACAATAGCACCCAATAAAGCTCCTGTTCCAAAAGAAATCAGAAGCCACCCAGTCCCCGTTTTTGTCAATAAAGAATCGTCTCTCTTTTCTAAGGACCCCTCAGCATTCATACTTTTGGAGGCCTCTTTAGTCTTTTTTTCTTCCTCTTGAACAAATGTCTTTTCCTCCGGATTCAAAGACGACTTTTGATTGAGATTCTTTGGGGCATTCTCTTTTGATTCTGTTTTAAATAACGTTGTCTCCTCCGCATTTTTAAAAGCATCTCCGGTTGCTCCTTCGTTTCCATCGGACAGGCTTGTACCTGACGGCAAAACTTTTATTTTCTTTGCCGGAACAACGGCGATTTCTCTTGTTTTTGTCAACGTGTTAAACCACGGCACTTGAACTGCGGGAATTTCGATCTCTCCTGCTTGTTGCGGAACCATTAAAACCGAAACTTTTTCAATCCCGACAAAACCAACCGAGGGATCACTTCTCGTATCTCGCTGTTCCGGACTGGGATAAATTTTTAAATCCGGCGTCTCCGGTTGGCGAATAATCGGTAATTTGGAAGAATCGGCTTGATTCACTGTTAAAACCAACTCTCTTTGTAAAGTATCCCCCACATGAATCGGTTCACTGATTTGATCTTTGGACGTTAATTGTACCCCTGATGACGGCAACCACCACCCCTGCCAGTCACTCGGTTTTGGCAAAATAACAATCGTTTGAGGCTGTGCCTCTGCAAAAACCTCTTTCTGACGACTTTGAAATCCATCAAACAAAATCCCCTGATCAAACAAACTTTCATTAAAAAAAGACCGTCTCGAAACAGCTTGACGATTGGGAATACGCCCATAAAATTGAGCCGGTTTTATTGTAAAAGAGCCCTCTTTTTCCGGTATCAACATAAAAGAAACTTGACGTCTTGTGACGGTCTCTCCGTTTTTTTGAATATGTGATGCCTGATCTTGCCCATATTGATAAACAGAGGCTCCCTCCAGTTGGGGCGGAACAAATTCACCCTCCATGACACCGATCGTCTCGTCCAATACAACCGTATAAATAATGGGTTCTCCGACATAAACCTCTTTTTTATTTAATGATCCCGTTAACTCAAACACCCCCTGATCCACGGATCCGTTTTCGGATGATCCGGATCCGACCGAAAGAGTGATGGGCGCCATTTTTTGTCCCGAAACACTTAAAGAAGAAACCGTTAAAACGCCGTTCTTTTTGGGAAATAAATTATAAATCAACTGATATTGTTGCCGAACACGTCCATTGACAACGCTCGTGTTCAATCGTTGTTGCCGACCGGAAACAATGAAATCCGACTGAAGCGGTGTTAAATCAATATCTCCCTTGATCGGTTCATCAGAAGTCACAACCAGTGAAACACTCTCCCCCAAAGAAACGGATTTCGGTTCAAATGACACCGTCACTTCCGCATATACCTGAGAACAAAAAAACAAAAAAACAAAAAAGATAAACCGTTTCATGGTTGCCTCCTGTTTTGCATTTCCAATCGATATCTTAACAAATAAGACGGATCATACGGCAATAAATTAAAAATTTCCTGCGTTTCCTGATCCACTTGCGGCGACTCATCCGTACGAGAGGATTCCGCCGTTGCCGATACGCCCTCCGTAGCGGGCGTTTCTTTCTCTTTTGCTTCGGAACCGCTTAATCGAACTTCTTCCGGTCGATCCGGCGTCTGATCCGATGATAAATCAGAAAAATCATCAGAATTTTTACCCATATCCGCTAAAGAATCTTTGCGTGTCACCTCGCCTTTTTGTAAGTTGTCGTTCTTTTGTTGAGCCGTCCGATCATCAAAAGATCGCTGTTGATCGAGCCCCTGTTGAGGTAAATCCGATTCTTGTGCCGATGTTTGTGAGGCGAACCTATCAGACGGTTCCAAAGAAGCGTCCTCTTTCAACGACTCGTTTTGAGTACTCTCTCCGCTTTTCGAAGAATCGGAAGACATTTGTTTTTGTTCAGATCTCTCCGAAGAAGATGACTGATCCCTTTCACTTGGATCGGATGGGGAAGAATCCGATTGCTCCGATTCGCTTTTTTCTTCATTGCTCTGTGACGAAGGCTCGGTATTTTCATTTGGGGAATTTGGATCTGCCTTTTGAGAAGAATCCATTGAATCATTTTGTTGATCGGACGATCCGTCCTTCTGTTCTTGCCGAGAAGATTGTTGTTCGGTGGAAGACGCTTGATTTTGTTGTTCTTTATTTTTCTGCAACTGCCGTTCTAAATACGCCTTATTGAAAATAGCCTCTTGAAAATCAGGTTTTATTTTCAACGCCTGATCATAAGATTGAATGGCTTTTTCAATTTCTCCTAAATAAGCCAATGCGTTTCCGCTGTTGTAATATCCTTCGGCCGTCGGAACTCCCTGAAAAAGCCGAAAAGCCTCCTGATATTGCTTTTGATCAAAAGCCGTCTTTCCTTTTTGAAGCTGATAAAATTGTTCTTGATCCGGCCTTAAAAAAGGATGGGCCTGAGCCGTCAAACTCCAAAAAACAAGCACCCCGAACACAACACCTTTTCGAAAGAAAAACGCAATAAACGGCAAACACAAAACAACACCGTAAGCCCCCAAATCACGCCACACATCTGCTTGAACATCCATATTTTCCGAATCAAGCGCCCGCAAGGAAAAATCGGGTTTTGTTTGATCCAAAACAGATTGAATCTCATTTCCTTTTGAGCCAAACCGTTCAAAAGCTCCTATTTGTCTCAACTCATTCGGATTCAAACGAACCAAAATCGGTTTTCCGTCAGAGCCCATCAAAAATCCGCCCGTCTTTAACGGAATCGGTTGTCCGCTCTCAGATCCAATTCCCAAAATGCCGACCGAATACCCGCTTTCTTGGACAACTTTTTGAACGCCCTTTAAATCAAACCCGCCAGCCGTCACAAACAAAATGCGACCGCCCCCTTGAGAAGCCCTCAACAACTCAACTGCTTTCTGAAATCCGGCCACTGCATTGCTACCCGTTTGCGGTAAAACAGACGGTTTTAAAAAGGCAATTTGTCGTCTTAAAATATCTTTGTCTTGCGTTAACGGACTAACGACATATCCCTTATTGTCATAAACAACCAATCCGACACGATCCGAAGAAAGTTCATCTAAAAGATCATACAAAGCAATCTGCAACTGTTCCAAATTTTTGCCCGTCATAACCGGAGACAGATCCGCAATAATGACCGTTGACGGGATTTGGTTTGAAGACGGCTCCGGCCATTTGTCATAAGCGGGCCCTGCCGCCATTATCGTTAAAGCTGACCATATTGCATAAAAACCCCATCGCCGAACTGTTGCATCTCCCTTTCGTCCCGACACCAAAACATAAGGCCATAACGCCTTATCTATATACTTATGCCATGGTGATTCTTTAGCTTCATTTTTGTGACGAGCCCAAAATAAAAACGGAACAAGCAATAATACCAATACCCACGGCCGCAAAAAAATCATATTCTACGCCCTCTCCAAAACACCATCCACAAAAACAACAGGCCCAAAATTAACGGATAATAAAAAAGCTCCCGTCTTAATTGAACAAACTGATCTTTCCCCGTTATCTTCTCCATCTGATCAATCGTTTGATAAATATTTTCCAAATCGGACGTTGATTTTGCCCGAAAATAAGATCCCCCCGTTTGAACGGCAATTTCTCTCAGTGTTTTTTCATCCAATTCGGAACCAACTCCCATCAATGCAAAAAATCCGGATCTTTGAGCCTCATCCGGACCAATACCGATAGTATACACTTTGATCCCTTCTTTTTTGGCTAATTCAATCGCTCTCGGGATTGAAACCGATCCGGCAGTCTCGACCCCATCAGATAACAAAATAATCATACGACTTTCCGCCGGAACCTTCATAATCTCACGAACGGAAACGGCTAAGGCATCTCCAATAGCTGTTTGCTCCCCGACCATACCGACACCAATCTCATCAACCAGAGACTTCACCGTTTTTAAATCAAATGAAAGCGGAACATAGGGGGCGGCTCTGGATCCGAAAACAACAATCCCCACGTTGTCACCCTGCCTCTTAACCAAAAAATCAGAAACAACCGCTTTCACCATTTGGAGACGAGAGACGGGAATACCTCCATAATCAAAATCTTTTTCCCGCATGGAGCCCGACACGTCCAACGTCAACAAAATATTGCGTCCCTCCGTGGAAACGGGAACAGGATCCCCTAAAAACGCAGGCCTTGCTCCCGCGATGACAAAACAGATCCAAGCTAAAATTAAAGCCCATTTTTGCCAACGTGCCGGTGTAAAACCGGAGCCGATCGACAATCCGTAAACTCGATCAAAAAAAGGGACCCGTAAAGCAGACGGCGTTTCCGTATGCGCCTCAACCGGTTTAAAAATAAGCCGAATAAAAAAAGGAAGCGGTAAAATCAAAAAAACAAGAGGCCAAATAAATGTATTCATAGCCACTAATATAGAAAGTTATCACATAAAAATCAACAGAAGATTGCTAAATAAACACCCAAATTCCCTTAAATCACTTTTGTATAAAAGCCCCTCAAAAATCCTGAGCATTCTTTAATTTTTATTCGATCGCTTTCAACTTCCACAGGTAAATGAGGCCTCCTCACACCCACACCTCGCCCAAAGAAAAAGCGAAACGCCTCATACCCACGCCTCTCCCAAAGGGAAAGCGAAACGCCTCACGCCCACACGCCCCCTAAAAGTGAACAATATCTCCTCATACCCACACCTCGCCCAACGGGAAAACGAAATCCTCACATCCACGACCTCTCCCAAAGGGAAAGCGGAACGCCTCATACCTACACACCCTAAAAGTGAACGGTATCTCCTCACACCCACCCCTCACCCAAAGGAAAAGCGAAACGCCTCACACCCACACCTCACCCAAAGGAAAAGAGAAACGCCTCACGCCCACACGCCCCCTAAAAGTGAACAATATCTCCTCACACCCACGCCTCGCCCAAAGGAAAAACGAAACGCCTCATACCTACACACCCTAAAAGTGAACAATATCTCCTCACATCCACGACCTCTCCCAAAGGGAAAGCGAAACGCCTCACGCCCACACGCCCCCTAAAAGTGAACAATATCTCCTCACACCCACGCCTCGCCCAAAGGAAAAGCGAAACGCCTCACGCCCACACACCCTAAAAGT
>CASECF010000077.1 GCA_949286245.1 uncultured Alphaproteobacteria bacterium | reverse complement strand
TTCGGCGATTTTCGACGGATTTCAAGAATGTTTTTTCTTCCTGCCACGAGCGAATAATATTTTTTTCCATTTCAGGAAAGCTGATTTTTGCATCTAATTCTGGGTAAAATTTTTGTTTCATTTTTTAGTCCTCTTGATAATAAAGGAAAGTATGCCAAAAATGGTCTTGAAACGCAAGAAAAAAATGAGAAGTCAAGCGTTTTTTGATAGAACGGGAAAGGAGACAAAAACAATCGACTTCTTGTTGTTTTCGTTTAACTGTACGGCGATTTTATTTGTAAGACACAGATATTTCTTATTATAAATTCAGGGGAGGATTCCTCGATAAACAATCGTCTCATATTTATCCTCAATTTGATTTTTAACAGAAAATGTTTGAATAAGGATATTTAATTCTTTTTCAAATTCAGGATAGCAGGGATCTGTTATGTTTGGTGCAATCGTCATGGACAAAAGGCGATTTTTATATGTATCTGTTGTAATTTTCTCAATATTTTCAAATACTCTTTTTTCGATTGGATCAAAAAAAGAGTCAATGAGTTTTTTTCTTTTTTGCAGGTAATTTTCCGTAGATTGGTATGAACGACAAAATGCGGAGAACAGTTTTTCTCTGGCTTGATTAAGCGGATTATCAAGAATGATCGGATCATTCCAGATCAAAAAAACAGGCATATTTTTTGTTTTTTGAATTCTTTGACATTCCTTTTTAAACAAGAAAGGATCGAACCAATGAAAAGATTGAGCAGCCACAACAACATGAGCGCACTGATCCGGTAAATTTGTTTTTTCGGCAGATCCGTCAAAAAGACGATATGGCCATACAGGAGATATATCTTTTTGTGCTTGTAATCGCATTTTTTCGTTCGGTTCGACCGCCCAAACACAAGCTCCCATTTCTAACAAGAAGCGAGAGAAAATACCTGTTCCGGCGCCGATTTCAGCGACATGGCACAATCGAGAGATCCCATGAGAGCTCAAATAGTCCTTTAAAGCAAAAGGATAATTCGGTCTGGAATGAGCATAAAAAGAAGCTTTATGTGTAAATTTTTCGGTATTCATCAAAAAATTTTACTGATTCATACTTTCAAAAAAGTCTTCATTTGTTTTGGTTTGACGCAATTTTTCCATCAAAAATTCCATCGAATCAGTGACTCCCATCGGCATGAGAATACGTCTTAAGATCCACATTTTGGGCAATTTATTTTTGTCAACCAACAAGTCTTCATTACGTGTTCCGGATTTAATAATATCGATTGCCGGGAAAATACGTTTATCGGATACTTTTCGATCCATAATAATTTCAGAATTTCCGGTTCCTTTAAATTCTTCAAAGATCACCTCATCCATGCGAGATCCCGTTTCAATCAAAGCCGTTCCAAAGATGGTCAAAGAACCGCCTTCTTCCACATTTCTAGCAGCTCCGAAGAAACGCTTTGGTTTTTGCAAAGCATTTGCATCGACCCCACCAGTCAAAACCTTACCGGAACTCGGAATAACCGTATTATAGGCTCGAGAAAGACGCGTAATGGAATCGAGCAAGATCACCACATCTTTTTTATGTTCCACCAATCGTTTTGCTTTTTCAATCACCATTTCAGCGACTTGAACGTGACGAGCGGCCGGTTCATCAAAAGTTGAACTGATCACCTCTCCTTTAATGGAGCGGATCATATCCGTCACTTCCTCGGGGCGTTCATCAATCAAGAGCATAATCAAATGAGCGTCCGGATAATTTTCGGAAATAGAGTGAGCAATGTTTTTTAACATGACTGTTTTTCCGGTTCTGGGAGGAGCGACAATCAAGCATCGCTGTCCTTTCCCCTGAGGGCAGACCAAATCAATAATTCTAGGCGTTAAATCCTTATTACTTTCCGGAGATTGTTTTCGCTCCATAATAATGGCCTCTTCAGGATAAAGAGGTGTTAAATCATCAAAATTAACACGATATCTCAATTGTTCCGGTTCACCGAAATTAACACGATTGATTTTCGTTAAAGAGAAATACTTTTCTCCGTTTTGAGGCGCATTGATTTCCCCCTCAATGGTATCTCCCGTTCTCAATCCCCATTTTTTTATATGGCTCGGAGCAACATAAATATCATCAGGGCCCGCTAAATAATTAGCTTCCGGTGAGCGCAAAAATCCAAAGCCATCCTGCATAACCTCCAACACGCCCTCACCGAACAAAGTTGTTTCGGATTCGGCTAATTTTTTTAAGATGGCATACATTAAATCTTGTGTTCGCAAAGAAGGAGCATTTTCAACAGACAATTCTTCTGCGTACATCAGCAACTCGGAGGGAGTTTTCTATTTTAAATCTTTTAATTGCATAAAAAAACCTTTATTTGTGGGAAAACACATCAGAAGAGATGTTCTTTTCGGAGTATAAGTTTTTTTTTAACGAAAGTCAAGGCAGGTCTTTTTAAATACGGTTGAATTTTATTTCAAGGGATAAAAAATCTTTTTTTTCTGATCTTTTTTCAACTGGACAAGGATTTGTTTTTATGCCATGATGAGGTGACAGGGACTAAAGAGGACTGATTTAATATGGAACTTTACGAATATCAAGTGAAACAGCTTTTCAAAAAGCATGGCATTCCGGTTTTAAACGGAGAAATTGCCTACACCCCCTCAGAAGCCAGGCTTATTGCGGAAAAGATCAATCGTCCGCAACTTTCCTTAAAAGTTCAATTATCTCATGACTGCAAAAAAGATGGATATTTTCTTGAAAGTAATCAAAAATCAGATCCTATTGAGAAGCGACAAGAAACGGGGATTCGGCTTATAAATTCTCCGCAAGCGGCTGCAATGGAAACAGCAGAAATGCTTCACAAGAGTTTCACCTCTCCCTCGTTGCTTTGTCCTCAATCAATTCGTAAAGTTTATATAGAAGAAACGTGTGACATACAAAAATCTTTTAGTTTATCTTTACATATAGATTTAGATCAGCAATGTATTTTATTTGTATTAGGGATAAGCGGTCAATTTTTTCATTACTCTTTGGGTAACAAGAAACCGAACATTTTATTTTGGCACCAAATCGTCCGCAAAATGAATCTCAAAAAATCCATTGGGTTTCAATGTGTTCATATCATGCGTCAAATGTATGAAATATTTTCGACATACAGTGCCGTCGCGGTTGAAATAAATCCGTTGGTTTTAACGTCTGACGATCAATTGATTGCATTGGATGGCCGTATTATCTTTGATCCGGATACTTTATACAAATTTCCGGAAATCAGTGCGCTTCGAGAAGTTTTGGTGGGATACGAATATCAAGAAAGCGCCCGTCAATTTAATTTCAAATACACGCCGTACAAAGGGAATATTGCCTGTTTAACAAATGGATCCGGACTTGGAACTGCGACCGTTGATTTGGTTTTGGCAAAAGGCGGAGCTGTATCTTGTTTATTGGATGTCGGGACCGAGCCAAATAAGGAGTCAGTTTCTAAAGCGTTTCGATTAGCTTTATCAGAACCGACGGTTGAGGGGATTTTTGTAAATATTTTCGGAGGGGTTATTCGGTGTGACACCATTGCTCAAGGATTAATTTCGGCCTCTCACGAGATATCCATCGGGCTTCCTTTGGTTGTTCGCATGGTCGGAACAAATGCAAATGTCGGTATGCGGCTATTATTTGAATCTCGTCTTCCGTTTATTGTCATACAAAGCATAGATGAAGCGGTTGATGTTATTGTAAAGAAGGTACGGGAGCTTTCATGAAATTACTTTTTCCCACAAAAAATTGTTCTATTTTATGTCAAGGGATTACCAGTGCGGCAGGGGCGATTCACACAGAGATGTCCAAGGCATACGGCAGTCAAATTGTTGCGGGGGTCAGCCGAGACAAGGGATTAACATCTTTTTTGGGCATTCCGGTTTTTCAAACAGTGAAGGCAGCCGTTCGTCAAACAAAGCCCAAAATGAGCGTTGTTTTTTCAACGTCTCAACGAGCCTACGCCGATGTGGAAGAAGCCATCAAGGCGCGCATCCCGATTGTTGTTTGTACAACGGAGCATGTTCCTTTTCATGATGTTCTGAAAATGAAAGCGTTGGCAGAAAAATATGGGGTTCAATTACTGGGACCCTCCTCTCAGGGAATTGTTGCGGTTGATCATTACGTTGCGGGGACAATGCCTGCCCACTTAATACCCAAGGGACATATTGGGATTGTTTCCAGATCCAGCTCTTTGATTTATGAGGCCGTTCAACAACTATCCAGCCGAGAAATGGGAATTTCCATGTGCGTGGCATTAGGCGCCGCTCCGATTTTGGGGACATCGTTTGTTCCGGTTGTTGAATCATTATTACCCGATCCCAAAACAAAGGCCATTTTAATCATAGGAAAATACAACGGATTGTTTGAATTTGAACTGGCTTCTTACCTCAAACGAAAGAAACCGCAAAAGCCCATTTTGGCTTACATTCCGGGGCGCTCCATCAGACCTTCTCACGCCAGATGTTTTTTAGGAGCGGATTTTCTGGATCCTTTGCAACTCATTCAAAAAAAAGAAACGGCTCTCAAAGAGAGCGGGGTTTTGGTTATTCCGACCATTGATTTAATAGGCCCCACACTTCAAGAAATTCTGAAAAAGACAACCAAATGAGGACAGAAAGATGGATTATCAACCTTTAATGACACGTGTTTCGCACGATTTGGCAGGAAGTTTAGGAGCCCTTTTCAACACGGTTGAACTTTTGGAGGCGGATCCGAGTTTTTTGTCGGACGCTCTTCCCTTACTGAAAGAAACCATTTTTATCGTCAATAAAAGGCTTCAATTTTTTCGTGCGGCGTTTGGTACAAACGCTCCGATACCGGAAGAGTTAGCCACCAATTATCTCAAAACACTATCTATGCCGATTCACTTAGAAGGAAAAGCAGACACCCGTTTTAAACTTTTGCTTGTCATGATAGCCGGAGACGTCTTGATCAGAGGGGGACAAATTGACTTAAGCGAACACGCCTTGACGGCAACGGGAAAATCGATTGGTTGGACGGCAGATCATCAAAAAGTTTTTAATGACTGTCAAACGGAAGCTCCACGCTTTATTCCGATTGTTTTACTTCAAGAAGAAGCAAAAAGGAATCAGTGGACAATTTCCGTATCACACACCGATACATCTTTTGTATTGAGCTGGTAAAAGATGAAACAATCGGTTATCCGTTACCGTGTTCATCATTAATACCATCACTCAAGAAGAAACTAAAAAAGGGATTCCAAGAATCCCTTTTTTCTTTCAGCGAGATATTACTCTATACCCCTTTCAAATAACGGACAAGCTCCAAAGCTCCGTACAAAAGCAAATACGTTCCCATCAAAAGAGTTAAAGTTAAAATTCCGATCATCGGATAAAAGAAAATAAGCAACGAGAAGAGAACGCCCAAAATTCCGGCACAGAGCAACCAACTCCACGAAGGAATCATGTTTTCTTTTAGTTCCAAAGAAGTGACAATTTGTACAATACCGACAAATAAACACCATAAAGCAAAAATCAAGGGAATCGTCATGGCCGTCATCCCGAGATTAAGCAAAAAGATCAGCCCGATAACCAGATCCAAGATACCGAGTGTTAAAGACATATAAACTTTTTCTTTTGTAAAGGCGATGATATAAGCAACCCCCATAACGGCAAAAGAGACACCGAGATATAAGGCCATTGCCAAAATCATTTCTGCCGGATTAAAGAGAACGTAGACGCCGGTCGCAATCATGATCAAGCTGATGAGTAAAACCCAAATATTCTTTTTCACGGACGGCATTTCCCACCGTTCGGATACGGCATTCCATTTTTCTGTTTCCATAGTTATCTCCCTTCAAATGAATATTATCCTCTCTTTTAAATAAGGTATTTCTAGAGAAAATTCAAGTCGGAAAGCAAATAAAAAGAACAAAATCATTCCTGTATTTATTTCGATCACAAGAAGATGATTTTTGTTTTGAAGTTATCCGATCACCAAATGAACACCGACACCGATAAAAATAAAACAAATCATTTTCTTTATCATATTTTTTTTCGTTAAATTTTCTTTAAAGAGAGGGCCGAATATTTTGGTAAAAATCACCCCATAAAAAGCAACAAAAATCGGTTGAGTAGAACTAATGCCTGCTTCTACCAAAACAGGAATTAAAGAAAGGGCAAAAATAGGTCCCAAATACCCCAACTGATCAAAAACTTCAATCAAACAAAACCGATGAAAATTCCGTTTATAAACAGAAAAGTTTTCAATAATATCTTGTCTCATCGGTTTAATAAAAAAAAGGCATAAACGCCCCATAAAAGAGAATAAAGAACACCAAAAAGCAGCCGAGATCCAATCTGTTTCTATCAGCAATCTTTTATAAAAGGTTCCCTCAAAAGACAACATAAAAGCGACCAAAAGCATCAACCAAAAACCACGATTGATTTTAATTTTTTGAGGTTTCTCGATATTGAGAATCAATGAGAACACAATAACAAGTGTAATCCCAAAATATTGGGAGAAAGACAAACATTCCCCAACAATTAAATAAGCCCATACAGGGATAAATATTTTATCCAAAGAGAACATCGCAGCGACAATAGAAGTATCAACACTTTTTAAAGCCAAATAGTAGGGGAAAAGATACCCGACATGAATAAAAGCAATCAATAGAGCATACGGGAGCAAATCCATTGATAAAAGATGAATAGGACCCAAAAGGTATAAAACCATCAATCCCATAACGGCAGTCAAATTAGAATAAAAAATAGTCGTTGCAATTTTTTTAAAGAGATGTCCGGTCACATAGGCATCAAAAATATTTGAAAGAGAATAAGATGCCGGGCTGATAAAAGCTGCCAAAACACCCAAAAAATACATATTTTTCCCCACATATTTTTTATTATTTAATTAACCCATAAAAAGTGGCTCATCCTATTTACAACAAGAGAAAATATTTGTCAAACATGTTATATCGCCCCGCCCTCAAAAACATCCACAAATAAAAGAGAAAAAAGAATCCCCCAAAAAGGAGGAAAAAGAAAAAAGGGGGAAAAGGAAAACAATAAAATTCCCTCCAAAGAGACAAAAGAGTCAATCACACAAAAAATGGAATAAAGAGAAAGAGAGAACAGCCCCTTAGTGAAAGAAAAAAAGAAATACAACAATCAGAGAATGGAACCGGCCTCCTAAAAAGAATACCGATCAAGCCCCACAACATAAAGAGACAACAACAAATCACCGTACCATATATCAAAACAAGGCTGCCGTAAAGAAATTGTGTTGAGGAGCTGATATTCAAGAGATTATATAGAGGGAAACTCGATTAATGATGAGCGATTATGGGTATAGATAGTCAAGGGATGAGCCACATCGGATTTCGGATTCTTTATTGACAAAAAAAGAGGTGGGGTGATTAAAGATATTTTGGGAAGGAAATCATGAAAAGGATCCCAACAATGCAAGGGTTTCTCTTTTGATTTTATCCATAAAAACATCGGATCAGAGGCAATGGATCCAAGGGGATAAAAAATAAAAAGCAAGAATG
>CASECF010000076.1 GCA_949286245.1 uncultured Alphaproteobacteria bacterium | reverse complement strand
TCGATGTCGACTCATCGCATCCTGGGGCTGGAGCAGGTCCCAAGGGTTCGGCTGTTCGCCGATTAAAGCGGTACGTGAGTTGGGTTCAGAACGTCGTGAGACAGTTTGGTCCCTATCTGCCGTGGGTGTAGGATACTTGAGAGGAGTTGCCCTTAGTACGAGAGGACCGGGGTGAACGAGCCACTAGTGTACCAGTTGTTCTGCCAGGAGCATCGCTGGGTAGCTACGCTCGGACGAGATAACCGCTGAATGCATCTAAGCGGGAAGCTTCCCTCGAAACAAGGTATCCCAACGAAGGTGGTGGTAGACAACCACATTGATAGGTCAGGGGTGAAAGCGCTGCGAGGCGTTGAGCTGACTGATACTAATTACCTGAATGACTTGTTCAATCAAAGATTTAGTCTTTGCGCTATGCGTATTTAAAACTTTACTTTGTTTGGGTTCTTTATTTAATGATTAAAGACTTTTTTGGAGTGTATAGATGGTCTGGTGGCTATTGCGGACAGGTCCCACCCGATCCCATTCCGAACTCGGCCGTGAAACTGTTCTGCGCCAATGGTACTTCAGCTTAAGCTGTGGAAGAGTAGGTCACTGCCAGACCTTCTATATACTCCTTATCGTTATGCTTCTTGTTTATTCTTTTATCATCTTCATATTGCCTCCTTTCGAGATCCGTTGAAGCGGATCTCTTTTTGTATATTTTAATCTTTAAGATTATTTTTGGGGTAGTATATGTTTTGAAATTTAATTACTCTTGAAGAAGCGGTTTTTGTTTAATCAATTTTTAATTTATTTTTTAATTTTTCTCCGGATAGTTTTTTGTTTTTGATTTAAGTTTTTCTTCATGGAGGAGTGATATTTAGATATTGGGTATTTAACGGGTGGATTGAGTGAAGCGACCAGTAGCCAAGATGTTGGTGGGGCATGGGGTATGAGGGGATATCAAGATGGCGAGGTGGTTGTTTGGGGACGCAATCTCAGTGAAGGAACTTTTAAGGCCATTAAATCAATTGCCGGAAATAAGTTTATAGGCGATTTTAGAGATCCTTCTTATATATCTTTTATTTTAAATTTTTATAGATATTAATGTTGTATCATGTTTTAAAGCCCCCGAAGAAGTCTTCGGACGCTTTTTTGATGAGGGTGAGTTGATGTGATTAAAATATTTATGGGAATAGGTTGAGAGAGTGTATAGAAAACAAGTGTATTTTTTGTAAATTGTTGGTAATTTGAATGTTCAAAATTTAAATTCTTGTATAGTTTTAACTAACAAATGATAATCTTGTGAAGTCCCTTTTTATTTTGAGCTTAATTCCTCCTGATCCTCAAAACTTTTTTTCCTAGTCTTAATAATCTTTCATCTATTATCTAAAGTTTTATTCTTTTAAGAATTTTATCTCCTGCTGGTCAAGCTGATTTTTTCTTTCTTAACATTACGATTTTTTACGTATTTCCCTTTTTTAATGAAAAATTTAAAACCCTTTATGATAAATTTCTCCATTTCATTGATTGAGTAAAAAAATTATTCCCGATCACATATCTTTTCTACTGTTCCTATTTCCCATTCCTTCCTCTATTTTTAATAAAATACCTGTTCTTTCTAATTCTTTTAGGAGATATATACTTGCTTTTTTATTTGCTTTATTCTATGATTTGAAAATCATGTGAAAGGGTCTTGTTATGAAACAGTCATTTTTTCTTGCACTTTTTTTATTTATGGGATTTTTAACCGCTTGTAATTATGAAGAATTACAACCGTCTTTTAAGTCAGAGAAAACATTTGAGAATGGAACAATGCAATCTAAACCGAATTTCGCTCAATTTAGAGAAATTCCTATTCCTGAAAAGGCAACAATGGATTTAGAAAAAACATTGATGTTCGGAAACGAACCATTAATTGGTCGTTTGGCTTTTAATGCCCCCTATAATCAAGCAAATATGTTTGATTTTTATATGCAGGAAATGCCTAAATTCGGTTGGAAAGAGTTAACTGCTATTCGCTCGATCAATAGCTATCTGACATTCTCAAAAGATACTCGAATCGCAACCATATCGTTATCCTCAACTAAAGTGAGTGGAACGGATGTGATTTTTGATATTTCCGTGGCTAAAAATAGTCGAGGTTATTAAATGGTAGCTTCTCCGAAGGATCTTCATGCTCTTCTCGATAAAATAGAACTTATAGATCAGGATATTTTAAAGCTTCTGGAAAAGAGATTTTCACTTGCTAAAAAAAGAGCTTCTCTTTTGGATTTGTCTTCAAAGCAAGTCGCATACAATCCGGATGAGGAGGCCATGGCTATTCGGATGCTTTTAAAAAAGAGTAAAGGCATTATGGGAGATGGCGTTTTGGTGAAAATATGGCGTGAGATCCTTTCTGTTTGTGAGCAAATCGTTAAACCCTTTTCGATCGCCGTTTATACAAAAGAACGATCGCGTGAGATGATCGATTTAGCTAAAGATTATTTCGGAACAAATTGCCGATATTTTTCTTGTGTCAGTGTTAGTCAGGCCATGCAAAAAGTAGACGTGGGGGAAGTGGGAGCTGCTATTTTACCCTTGTTTGAACAGTCTGAAGAATCATGGTGGACCGGATTGGGAGCAAAAGAACATCGGGATTTAATGATTGTTGCCAAACTTCCCTTTATAAAAAACATCGATGATGTGGTTCAAAATGAGGGATTTGTTGTAAGTAAATCTCCCTCTCGCTCAACGGGAAATGATCGTTCTTTAATCGCAATTGAAATGTCTGTCACAACCAGTATCGGCTCTTTGAAATACATTTTTGAAAATGTCGGATTCCGTGTCACGCAAGTTTGGCCGGCTTATCATTTGTCTCGAATTTATTTGTTTGCCGTAGAGCTTGAAGGGTATATTACATTGGAAGAAGATCGTATGATTTTGCTTCAATCATTATATGAAAAAAATATTCAGATGATTAGAAGAATTGGTGGTTATGCAACACAACAGATCTTAAAAAATCAATAGGAGCGATAATATGTTCTCTATCAAATCCTTTTTCAGTCCTAAAAAACACAACTCTCCCGATGTTCTTGGCGTTTATCCGGAACATATGCAGGTCCGCGCCTTGCCGGAACGACGTTATATGAAAACATCGCGCGTTTTGGCTATCTTTATTTTAATCAGTATCGGCTTTATGATTGCTATCGGCGGACTGTATATCTATTTTGCCGAACGGGTGGATGTTTCTATTGCCAATAATCGAGTTGTTAATTTATTTTCGATCGATTCGGGACGAAAGGTCCTTGTCCCATCGGAACATGCTCAAAGAAGAATAGACGCTTTAGAATTGATGATGGAGTCTTTATTAAGAGACTATATCTATAATCGACACCGTATTGTTTGGGATAATTCCTATATGCAGTCCATGTGGGATGTGGGGGGGCCGATTGCACAATTTTCACATTATTCTTCTATTTATCAACCTTTCAGAAGTGAAGCTGATGCTGCTTATCGAGCATCAAGAGCAAATGGGTTTGTCAGAGATGTTCACTTGTATGAATTTAAACGTGTACAGGGTACTTTGTGGGAGGGTGTGTTTGATACATTTGATTTGCCGATTCCGGATCCGTTTGATCCGATTTGCGGAAATTGTCAGGATAATTCCAAAGAGTGTTTGGCATGTAAGGAAACTCATGCCTTTAAAAGAAATCGCTATAAAGTGTTGTTAAGAGCCAGCTTCAATAATAATAAGACGCCGGCTAATCCATTGGGCCTCATGGTCTATTCATATAATATTCTATATGTACCCATCCATCCGGAAGAAACTTTTTGGGATGTGCCGCGAGTTTTAAAACCGGATCTCTAATGAAAATTATAAAAAATAATTTTTGAGATTATACTTGCTATTTTGATAAAATTTGATATATTGAATCCGTTATTTTAACTGAAAGAAAAAGGAGGATAAAATGCCATCAGTTGTTAATGATTCTTGTGTGTTATGTAAAAGTTGCGTTGAGGTTTGTCCCGTTGCGGCTTTCCATGAAGGAGAGAAACAGGTCGTTGTTGATCCGGATACCTGTATCGATTGCGGCGTATGTATTTCCGAATGTCCACAGGGCGCCATTTCTTCTTCGGATGAGGCAGATGAAAAATGGATTCAATTTAATGCTGAACATGCGAAAGAGTGGCCGGCAGCTTAGCGGAGTTTAAAATGGTCTGTTGTCAGGCCATTTTAAATTTGTTTTCTTTTTTTAGAAAGATGATTTTTTGATTGAGCCTTGCCTGCTTATCTTTGTTGAACGAAAATAATTTATGAAAAAATTTAAAGTTTCGATTGTTGTACCGGCATATAACGAGGAAAAGAATCTTACCCCGTTAGCTGAGGCTTTATTGCCTCTTCTTAAACAGTATCACGATTATGAAATTATTTTCGTTAATGATGGTTCTACGGATTTAACATTGGAAAAATGCCGAGAACTCAATAAAAAAGATAAAAAAATACAATTTATTTCTTTTTCTCGCAATTTTGGTCATCAGGTCGCTTTAAAAGCCGGTCTGGATTTTGCAACGGGCGATTGTGTTGTTTCAATGGATGCCGATATGCAACACCCACCTCATTTGATACCCAAAATGGTGGAGTTATGGGAGGAGGGGAATGATGTTGTCTATACCATACGACAAGATTCGGAAAATCAGTCTTTTATTAAGAAATTATGTTCCCGTTGCTATTATTTTGTTTTTCGTTTTTTTTCGGGACTGAAATTACCTTCCGGAACGGCCGATTTCCGTCTGTTGGATCGTAAAGTGGTTCATGCCGTTCGAGACCTTAATGAAAAAACATTGTTTTTAAGAGGTATGATTTTTTGGCTCGGTTTTAAACAAAAGGCGTTAGTTTATACACCGAATAAAAGATTGTCAGGAAACAGTCATTATACAATTCGAAAAATGTTGGCACTGGCTTTTGTAGGAGCAGTTTCATTTAGTGTCAAACCATTGCGAATTGCCACTTATTTGGGCGTAATAACAGCTTTTTTAGGATGCTTGTTTACGACTTATGTCCTTTATATGAAGTTATGGAATGGTGCCGTGATCTCCGGTTGGGCTTCCATTATGAGCGTCCTTTTGATTTTGGGCGGTGTTCAACTCTTCGTTATGGGAATTATCGGAGAGTATATCGGTCTGATTTTTATTGAAACTAAAAAAAGACCACTGTACATCATTGAAGAGAACTCTTTTGAAAACAAAGTCCGTTTTTAACATAGAAAATGTAGGTTATCCATGTTTAAAAGTATTGAAAAATTTTTTAATCAATTTCAAAACCGGTTTCCAAAGTTATATGATAACAGTGATTTTATTGCTGTTCTGATGGCAACGTTTTGTGCTTTTTTGTTTTTATTCGGATTCGAAACTCTAAATGTTTACAATACGGATTTAGTTGTCAAGGGGGGAGATTTTACTGTCTCCTACTTAGGAAGTGTTTTCTATCGATTGGATGAGTGGCGATGGCCGATTTTTACACATATGAATTTGGCTTATCCTTTTGGTATTTCTGTCCATGGAACGGATGGAAGCCCATTGCTTTCTCTTATTTTTAAGATCTTTCATAAATTTTTCGGATTGGCTGCCGATGTGCAATTTGTCGGAATTTGGATGTTGATTTGTTATACCCTTCAGGCCGTCGTTTCTGTTTTGATTTTCCGACTGATTTTTAAAAGTAAATTCTTGATTATGTGTGCCGCCTTTTTCTTTGTGACGGCCCCGATCATGTATATGCGTGTTTTTGTGCATATCAATTTGATGGCTCACTTTATTTTATTGTTTTCTATTTTGATGTATTTCAAAAATCGGTTGTGTTTCAGAGATTGGATTTATATGGGTATTTTAGAAACTATGGCTCTTTTAACATGCCCTTATTTTTTGCCGATGATTAGTGGCTTTTTCTTCTTATTGTTTTATCAAAAGGTTTTTGTAGAAAAAGAAGTCTCAATTAAGACTCTGATAAAAGGAATGCTCTTTTTGGGATTTGTTTTTGTATTTTGGTTCTATTTGTTGGGTATGTTAACAAAAGGGCAGATTCTGACGAGTGGAGGATGGCGTTTATTAAGTTTGAACTTAACGGCTCTTTTTAATCCTTTTTGGAGCCGATCACAGGTGTTTAACTCATTAACGCCTAAAGCCGATTTTGATGCGGATAATTATTTCGGATTTGGTCTCCTTTTGATGCTCCTCTTGTTGATTTATCAGGTCAAAGATTTATTTTCGCGAGAAAATTTAAAAAAACATGCTATGTTAGCCTTGCTTTTGATCGGATTTATCTTATTCGCATTATCTCCACAAATAAAATATGGGACAACGGTTCTTCTGGATTATAAGCCGGGAGAGTTTATTGAATGGTTGGGAAGTGTATTTCGATATTCAGGGCGTTTCTTTTGGCCAATCTGGTATTTGTTGGCTTTCTTCTTAATTAAAACATTGAAAGATGTTTATCCGAAAGCTGTTTATTTTTTACTTCCTTTGTTTTTGTGTATCCAGATTTGGGATTTAGTCCCGACTTTTCAAATGAAAAAAGAGTTTGTTGAGACAACAAAACCGGCAACATTTAATTTTAAATCTCCGGAATGGAATCGCTTGAATCAACAATATCAAAACATCTTTATTTTCTCGCATAATCAAAATTATCGAGATATGTGGAGATGGGCTCTTAAAAATCATAAAAATGTTAATTATGGCTTCTTAAACAGAGCATCTAAACAGACAAATGACTTAGTCAATAAAACAAGGGATGAGCTTTTATCCGGATATGTCGTAGATCCTTCCTATTTCTATGTCATTGACGATGATGTAATGGAAAAAATTAATGCCGCCGCTCAAATTAATCCGGCAGTTCAAAAATTGAGAGAGCGTATTCAAAAAATAGATGACTATAGAATTTTAGAGTATCAGCCTGATCTATTGCCTGTTAATACCGGATTTAAGCCGGTTGTTATTCCGATCACACATCGCTATTGGCGAGCTGAATTAGTCCATAACGCTCCTTATCGGGTCTATCGCTTGTTAGATACAGGATATAAAGATTTTGCAACGGTTATCCGATTTGATGAAAATATGCTGATTTTAAAATGGGATCGATTCGGTCAGGAAGAATTTAAAAAAGAGCCGGATGGACGTTATCATCAGATTTTAAAGGAAACAAAAGAGCCCTAAAAGTACTTTTGCGGAGTGTCTCGGTGCAAATATATGCAGGTGGGTAGTGGTTTGTCAGATGTTATAAACAGGTCTACTTAATATTAAGTTTGTTGAGGATGTTAATTGTTTCTTGAGCTGATTGATGTAAAATTCCGATACCGCCCATTTTGTTCCATGCTTTGATATTAGGTTGGTAATCGTCAATCAGTATATCCCCCGGTTGTCCAAAAAGAGGTTTATCTTTACTCAAACAGCAAATAACGGGACGATCTCCTAAGTGATTTTGAACCCATTTCTTTTTTTGCCTCTCGGCGCTTTCGTATCCGATTTTGGGTAAACCTGTCAGAATCTGATAGTCAAATTTATTTAGATAATCAATTAAGACCGGCGCATCAGCGATTAACTCCAATCGCTCCCAATAATAAGGTGTTTCTTGAACCTTTTCCCATAATTCAAGTCGAGAAATTTCATCCGGACGAACACCATACCATTTTCGAAAGCATTCATCAAAGTTAGCTAATACACCGTCTAAATCACAAAAAATCATCTTAGAAATTCCTTTTAAAATTCCTTTCAAGTGCGTTTTCGGTTATGGTGACTGTTTGTTCCAACGGATTGATTTGACACGAGACACCATATGGAATACATCCCTGAGGCTCGGTATGACCAAAATCCATATTTGAAACAACTGGAATATCTAAATTCTCTTCTTGTAAAACTTTGAGAATCATTTTTTCATATTCGTGATTTTTCTCTTCAGAAACGAATCCAACACGACCAAATAAAATCCCATTCATTCTTTTGAGAATACCCATTGCAGCATAATTACGCAATTGATAAAGAAGCCAACGAGGAGGTGGTGTCTCTTCGGAAATTTCAAAAAAGAAAATGCATCCGTCCCATTGTGTGGGTGAGGGCCAGACGGCGCTTCCTTTCAGCATATCCAAAACTTCTATACATCCGCCGATAAGCCTGCCACAGGCTATTTTTTGACTGTTTAAAAAACGGTATCCGCTCGATGGTTTGAGTGTTCTGCGAAGTTGTTGGGTTGAAGGATTTCCCCAGTTGAGTAGTTCGTCGGTCCAACCATCTAAATTGGGGACTAGATTCCCAATGGGTTTGTCAGAAAAAAGGATATTCTGAACAGCTTTTCTCATATAGGGGAAAAGTCCGCCGTTTTCGGCAAAGCCGGATAAAATGCTCGGACCGTAAATTGAAACGATACCGGCTTTCATAAAAGCAAAGTGTAAAACGGTTGCATCGGAATAACCCAGAAAAATTTTGGGATGTTTTCGGATCAGGTCAAAATCTAAATAGGGAATAAGACGAACGGCATCATCGCCTCCGATAATTGAAAAAATAGCTTTTACATTTGGATTTTTAAGAGCCCAGTGAATGTCGTCTGCTCTTTTTTGAGGAGAATTATATAACTCTTCCGGTGGTAAAAGTGCGTTAGGCGTTTCGATTGTTCGGAGATGAAAAGCTTCTTCTAATTGCCGCTTCCCTATTTGATATCTATTGGGATAGATATAAGCGGTTCCGTTTGAATGAGAAGTGAGAGCAACCAGATCACCCGATTTAAGAATAGAAGGTTTTCTCATCTTTATTGGTGAAAAATCATACTTTTTTAGAGGATTATCTGGTTGTTTTTTTCCCATTTACTAACTAATTTTACTAAATTTTGATTTTAAATATTTATTTCCCAAAATAGATATTATCGATTTAAAATACATTGTCCGTCATCCGTAAGTCGCCTTGTTTCTCCGCAAATAAAGCAATTCAATTCCTGTCCGCGTACATCGATGGATATATTTTCGGCACAACTATGACATTTCCCAAAAGAATCAAGCAGAGGCCTTTGGGTGGGACAACAATTTCCCGCTTCATTACAACACTTGCCTCCTTGTATCTCTGTACAACAATATCCATTAAAAATATGTGTGTTGGGACAACAGGTTCGCACGCCATCACTAAAATGGCGAACAAAATGCTCATCCCGAGAACAAGACAGCTTGTCTACCTGATAATAAGAAAATCCGTAGTAATCCTTGACTTCATAAGGGTGACGGTGATCTCCGTGTTGTATGAATGGGCCGATATCTTCAGATTGACAAGCTACCAAAAGGGAGAAAGTGCCAATCAGAAAGAAAAGGAAACACAATAGAACGATTTGCTTCATGACTTTTCTTCTTTTTTAGAATGCAAACCGGACTCCGGCAAATGTTTCATTGGACTTAAATTTGATCGATTTACCGGCAATTTCTCCATCCCCCATATCAACATAGCGGTATCCGAAGTCAACAGCTACATTTCTCGTTAAATCAATGGAGAGGCCGGCACCCACTGTCCAGGCAAACTCAAATCCGTCTTCTTTTTCTCCGGCATATTTCAATGAATGATAAACCGCTCCGGCACCCGCTGTCAGGAAAGGACTTACTGATAATCCTCTGATCGGTAAGTTGATAAAACCATTTACTAAACCTCGTTGGAAGCGACTTTCCAACTTATCCAGATCTTTTCGTGTAAATTTAGCGTGCCCGATATAAGAATATTCTAATTCCATTCTCAGTGGTCCGGATGAAACCCCTAAAAAAGCAGAGCCTCCCGGAAGATCGTCTGTTTCTTTCCAAATTTCTTTTTCTTTGACGGTAGATAACTCCCCTCTTAATCCAAAATAACCTTTAGCTTCTGCATTAAAAGAGGCAAATATGAGCCCACAAATTCCCACATACATAAAAATATTCGGTTTCATTCATTATCCTTTCTTGTAAGATTTTTACAACCTGTCAAAAGTATAAAAAAAATAATGCGGAAGTTCAAGTATATTTTTTGTTTTGAAGGCTCTCCAAACCCGCTCTTTCCCGAAATAAAAAGTTATATCGCAAGATCTTTGTAAGGCGAATTCGCTTTTTGTAATCGGGGTAAAATCCACTGTCTGTAAAGCTTTTTCTCAGGATCGGTGAACTCTGAAATATCCGTTTCGGGAATATTGTCGGCTGAATACTGTGTGTATTTCTTTTTAATTTGGTCTGAAAAGTGAAACCAGAAAACCATGCGGGGGAATACTCCTTTTGTTAAGTCGGGGGTGTCCACAAATCGGAGCCTTTCCCAATAGGGGCCTTGAGTGAATGTTTTTATGTACTTTCTTTTGACAATAAACGAATCAAATTCAAGTCCGTTGATCGGAGCCTTTTTGTCGTTTACCAAACGGCCTTTCCAAACCAGCGAGTTAATGCCGGTTATTCCTAATAAATAGTGATCTGCGTTTTGAGCCTTTTTATCTATTTTTTGAAGTGCTTGCACTAAAGTCCCCGTTATATAGATTTGATCCGCATCAATTTTAACGACCCAATCTTCCGGTTCAAAAAAAGACAGACCGAAATTGTAGTAAGCTGCCAGTGTATTTTGATAGGGCGGGTTATGTTGATAGCGTGGATCATTGGAAGGAAGAACGGCATGCGGATATTCGTGTATCTCACAATATGGTCTTTTTTGACACCACTTGTTCATGAATTCAATAGAGCCGTCATCTGGTTCATTTGAATGGATCAAAACGATTCGATGAAAAACACCATCGATGGAATCCAAACAAGCCTCAAGTGTTTTTATTTCATTTTTAACACGAACAAAGGCGACAAATTTATTTTGTCCGGAATAAAGAGACGTATAAGAGGGGCGTGTCGGATGTACGTTCTCTTTAAAATAGAGGAAGGAAAGAGAACAAGACAAAGCAAACAATACAAAATATTTAACATAACGGTACATTACGATTTCATCCGATTTAAGTAGTACATGTGAAACAGAATAAAAAAAATATTTTAAAGGGTCAAGTTTATTTGTTGATTTTTGTATTTTCGTATGAACCTTCTCTCCATGAATATTTTTTAATGGACTTTGACGATAAATCGGATCAAGGGCTTTATATCACCCTTGCTGAAAATCGTCAAAAGATATCTGTAGTCATACTTTTGTGTTGACAATAAAAATGAAACAGTATTCAATAATCATATGTTTTTATGTTTTTATATGAAAGGAATAAGCATGAAAAAACTTTTTTTAATGGCAACGACACTTTTTATGATTGCAGGATCGGTTCAGGCTCAGGAATATGGTTATTATGATGATAGTTTCGGATCTTCTTCCGTCTATAGTCAAGGGCAATGGAATATTCGACCTTATGTCGGTGTTAAAGCCGGTTTTTCATCTTCTCAATTCGATACACGTGCCGGTGATTCAAAAGATACCTTGGCCATGTTTTCTCCGGCTGTCGGTATTCAGATTCCTCAATGGCGATTCGAATTTGAAATAACGGGGTTGTCTGAAGCTGAGGACAATGGCGATAAAGCATATTTATCCCGTTATATGTTTAATGGTTATTATGATCTCCCTCTCCCGAATAGTCCGGTTATTCCCTATTTGAATGCAGGACTGGGTTGGACCAATTATGAGTTTAAAACACCGGCCGGATCCGGTTTGGATTATTCCGATACAGGAAATTCTTTTACATGGTCGCTCGGTGCCGGTTTGGGAATCAATTTAACAAAGAATATCAGTTTTGATATCGGATATCGCTATATTGATGTCAATAAATCTGAATTCGGAGATATCATGGACGTTGATATCAGCGGACATGAAGGGTATGTCGGTGCCCGTTATATTTTTTAACCGACAAAATATAAATTGAAGCAAAAATTTTCCGTTCTTAAAGTTTGAAATATTCAGAAATTAAGAACGGAATTTTTTTCAAAAATAAAAGAGGAAGAAAAGCTTTTTGAGTATTCCAAACGTTTAAAATAACAAGATCGTTATTTTTATCCTTTTTTTGCTTTTTCAAAAATGCGTTTTAAATACTGTCCCGTATAGCTTCTCGGATTCTCGGCAACTTGTTCCGGTGTTCCCGTGGCTACAACATGGCCCCCTTTATCGCCACCTTCAGGCCCCATATCAATCAGATAATCCGCTGTCTTTATAACATCTAAGTTATGCTCAATGACAACGACCGTATTCCCTTGATCAACCAATGCGTGCAAAACTTCTAACAGCTTTTGAACATCGGCAAAGTGAAGACCCGTTGTCGGTTCATCTAAAATATAAAGTGTTTTGCCGGTTCCTCGCTTGGCGAGTTCTTTTGAAAGTTTAATCCGTTGCGCTTCTCCACCGGAAAGAGTTATGGCGGATTGACCTAATGAAATATATCCTAATCCGACTTTTTGAAGTAAAACACATTTTTCGTGTATATGTGGAATATTTTGAAAGAAATCCGTTGCTTCGTCAACCGTCATATCTAAAACATCTGCAATGGATTTCCCTTTGTAGAGAACTTCCAACGTTTCTCGATTGTATCGTTTCCCTTGACAGGTGTCGCATTGAACATAAACATCCGGTAAAAAATGCATTTCAATTTTTAAAACACCGTCTCCGGAACAGGCTTCGCACCGTCCTCCTTTGACGTTAAATGAAAAACGACCCGGTTTATAGCCTCGAATGAGCGCTTCCGGTAGATGGGAAAACCAATCCCGAATTTCGGTGAATATACCCGTATAAGTCGCCGGATTGGAGCGTGGGGTTCTACCAATGGGGCTCTGATCAATATCAATAATTTTATCAATATGTCCCATTCCCTTCATTCGTTTAAAAGGACCGGAAGGTTCTCGGGATTTATTGATCAGTTGATTGAGCCCTTTATAAAGCGTTTCGATAACCAGCGAGGATTTTCCGCCACCGGAAACACCGCTCACACAAGTGAATGTTCCGAGAGGAATATTGACGGTAATATCTTTTAAATTATTTGCGGTTGCTCCCTCAATCGTTAAAAATTGACCGTTTCCGGATCGACGTTTTTCGGGGATTAAAATTTGTCGCATACCCGATAAAAATTGTCCTGTCGTCGAAAGCGGATTGTTAATAATATCTTGCGGTGTCCCTTGTGCCACAATGTGTCCGCCATTTCGTCCCGCACCGGGACCGATATCCAAAACAAAGTCGGCTGATCGAATCGCATCCTCATCATGTTCCACAACAATAACGGTGTTCCCCAAATCTCTTAAGTGCGTCAGCGTTGAGAGAAGACGATCGTTGTCTCTTTGATGAAGACCAATGGAGGGTTCGTCCAAAACGTAAAGAACACCCGTTAACCCAGACCCAATTTGACTAGCTAATCGAATACGTTGCGATTCTCCGCCTGAAAGGGTGCCACTCATTCGATCCAACGATAAATAACCCAATCCGACATTGTCCAAAAATGTCAGTCGATCAATAATCTCCTTTAAAATACGCGAGGCAATTTCTTGTTTCTGTTGAGAAAGTGTTTTCGGAAGCTCCTGAAACCAGATAAGTGCCTCATAAATGGAACAGTGAGTCGCCTCGGAAATGTTTAACCCGCCAACCTTAACGCAAAGAGCTTCCGGATTTAATCGTTGACCGTGACACGTTTCACAAGGAGAAGACGTTTGGTATTTCCCTATTTCTTCTCTCATCCAATCCGATGATGTCTCCAAATAACGACGTTCCATATTGGGAATGACGCCTTCAAAAGAAGTTTTACCCTTTTGAAATCCGTATAAAATAGCCTGTTGAATCTTTTCCGGAAGACTTCTCCATGGAATGTCCATATTCAATTTAAGGCTCTTTTGAAGCGATTTGAAAATACTGTCATACCATTGGAATGTCTCTCCCGTTTGAGAACTCCAAGGTGCAATGGCGCCGCTTCGAATCGTTTTGTCAGGATCCGGTATAACCAGTTTCGGATCAATATACAGTTTGAATCCCAATCCGGAACAAGAAGGACAGGCCCCGTTCGGATTGTTAAAGGAAAATAAACGAGGCTCTAATTCGGCAATCGTAAAACCGGAAACAGGACAGGAAAATTGGGTCGAAAACAAGGTTTCTTCTTGCGTGTCCGCATTTTCGACAACCGCAAGACCCTCCGCAAAATTTGTCGCTTTTTCAAGTGATTCGGCTAATCGACTCTCAATCCCTTCTTTAATGACGAGGCGATCAATAACAATTGATAAATCGTGTTTTCGATTTTTATCTAAAGCGGGAGTCTCTTCAATATCATAGATCTCTCCGTCAATTTTTACCCGTGTAAAACCTTTTTTTTGAAAGTCTTGTATGTCTTTTCGATATTCTCCTTTTCGTCCGCGGATAACCGGAGATAAAATCAGTAAACGAGTTCCCGCTTGGCGTTGCATTAAAATATCAACCATTTGTGTGATGGTTTGTGCTTCAATCGGTAATCCTGTGGCTGGAGAATACGGAACGCCGATTCTGGCCCATAGCAGACGCATATAGTCATAAATCTCCGTGACGGTTCCGACCGTGGAACGAGGGTTCTTGGATGTCGTTTTTTGTTCAATCGAAATTGCCGGAGAAAGGCCTTCAATTAAATCCGTGTCCGGTTTTTTCATTAAATCTAAAAATTGACGAGCATATGCCGAAAGACTTTCAACATAACGCCGTTGGCCCTCGGCATAAATGGTGTCAAAAGCCAGTGATGATTTGCCGGATCCCGATAATCCGGTGATAACAACCAGCTTGTCCCTTGGAATATCAACGTCTATGTTTTTTAAATTATGTTCTCGGGCTCCTCGAATTCGTATAAAGTTTTGCATGTGTTCCCCTCTCAAATAGAAAAAAATTATACTCTTTTTGTTTTTTTATTTCAACCCTATTTTTGTCTATAAGATTTTATTAAAATAAAATATTGACAAAAATTTAAAAGTGTGCAATACTCTTAACCAGTTGAAATTTTGTTATATAAGAAGGGGAAACATCATGAAAAAAATTTTTATGCCGGATGAATTTGAAACGTTTGGGTTAATGATCAGAAAAATAAAACCAAATGAAGCAGAAATTTCTCAATTTTCAAAATTATTGAAGGACAATCTTCCCGAGTCGAATTTTGCTTATTCTTCTTCTCTTAAAATGGATGAAAAAGAACTCTTGAGCGCCTTTCAAAAGCAAGAGAAACAAGATGAATTCCCTTATCAGGAAATCTCTTATGGCATTTTTAAAGATGATGTAATGTGCGGTGTTCAAACTATTTATATCGATTTGTTAGAAAAAACAGTCGAGATTATTTATTTAACGGATCGTCAATATCAACGTCAAAAAATAGCTTCAAGTGTTTTGAGCAAAATGGAAGATGTCTTGTTTGAATCTGGAATTAATCAGATCGTTTTAAATTGTCACCCGTTAAATATGTCCGGTCGTTGTATGGCGGGAGACTCGGGTTATCGGTTGTTAAACGGAAGAGATCAAGATGCTTTTGCAATGACTTATGTTAAGACAAAGGAAGAAAAACAGGATATGGATGCTTATCGGAGCGGAAAAACAAATTTAATGCCCGTATCTGTTTATAAATATTTGGCTCAAAATAGTTATACAAGATAGAAATACGCTAGATTGTACCTAAATAGGGGATCTCATGCATTGGGAAGCATTTTCGGAGAATATTAAAACCGTTAATGATTTATGGAAGACGATAACCGCTCTATCCGCAAGAAAGAAGTGTTATCATCCTTGGATGACGTCACTTGATAATCCGTTTGATCTGGGTATGTTTTTGAAGTCGTTGGCCGTAAATCCAAACAAGAAAGTCCTTTTGATTCGTTCGGATCGAAAGAGGGACGTACGGGGGATGGGTATCGTAACGTTTTTTAAGGATGTTGTTGATTTAGATTTTTGGTATTCTGATACCGTTTCTCAAAATGATATGCAAAAATTGTTAAAATTGTTTGAATTAGAGTTCATCAAAAATAAAAGAGATGTTTTGTTTCAAATTCGATGCCGAGGCGAGGACAAAAACAATTTATCTTTTTTGAAACTATGTGGCTTTTATCCGATGAATCCTGTTTCACGCCAAACACCGGTTCCCCTCCATCGTGATAGATTAAATTATCTTTATTTAATAAGAGAGTAATTTCAAAAAAGGATTCGCTATGTTTGAAGAAAAATTAGAATGTTCCGATTTGATTTTAAGCAGATATTTGGAAAGTGTCAACGGAGAGCCCTTGACTTTAACCCAGCAGGCTCGTTGTTTTAGAAATTTATTAAAAGAACATCAATCTCAGTTGCGTGTTTTTAAGACATTGGCGAAGAATCAGAGTGTTGATGAAATAAAAACATATTTATCTGATTTGAATCAAAAGTGGGAAAGTGGTCGAGAGGCTTTTTATTTTATGTATGATCGCTTAAGTCATGCTTTGGCCGGTTTCTTTTCGATGAAGAGAGAAGGGGATACGGCTAACGTATACGTTTTTGTCTCAGATGATTTTAAAGGACGCCGTTATTCTCAAAAGGCTTGGGAAATGGTTGAAAGATCTTTTTTTGAAAATCAAGCCTGTCAATCCATATATTGCATTTGTCATCACCGAAATGAAACATTTGATCGTATGCTTGAAACGTCAAAAAAAAGGGGATATCACCCTGTTTTTGAACCGTTTTGTTTTGAAGGGCATTCGTATTCTCCCCAAGATTTTGCTATTTGGATCAAAACCAGAGAAGATTATCAAAAAGAGCAGGGATTAAAATCCTTTATTACCCGTTCCAAAATCAGAACTTTACCTCTCTCGTTTGAAAACACAAAAGCATAATCAATACAGGGGTGCAACGTTTTTGTTCCCTTTTTTGAACGGGGTTGTCGGAAGATCAATGGCAGAGAATAGGTGATCTATTGATAGTTATATTGGCTTCGTATTCATCTTCTTCACCATATACGACTATTGCTACTCCCAAGCCTTTTCGTTCATTTGTCCAAAAAGGAGTATATCTAAGAGAATCCTGTGTAATGTCATTAAGAGAGGGGAGTGATTTCCCAAGCGCATGGCATAGGTCATTGGCTTCAAACCAATAGGAGGCGTCATTAAAGTAAAGCCATTCCTCTCCATTAACTAAGAATGTTTTGTCGGGGGTGGGAATAAGGGTACAAGATGTGTCGTTGAAATATTTTCCGTCATATCCGGTAATACCGGCACAATATTCATCTTTTCCACAATCAGCATAGGAACGGCACTCAATACATTGACCGGACTTGGTGTCACAGATTTTTCCATCGGGTGAATTTTGGCAATCTTTATCTGAATGACATCCCTCATCGGGTGAGCATTCGTATGTAAAATCTCCTATAAAATCAGAAATCGTTGTTTTACAAACTTCTCCTTTTTGACAGCACAGATTTCCACAGCTTACTCTGGGGGCGGGGCAATATAAACAACGCAATTGATCATAGGGATCTAAAAGGTTCCCTAACGAAGCGTTTGGGCATTTAGAACAAGAATCGGGTACATCTGAATTAAAAGCTTCTGAAACAGGGTTATCTGCTGTCGGGCAAGGGGCACAACGTCCACTTTGGTCAATCACAAACATATTTTCTTCGCAAGAGTCATATGTGCAAGCTTCTTTATAAATATTCCAATATTGACCATCTGGGCAACTGTGCTCCGGCTCTTCC
The DNA here is from genome assembly GCA_949286245.1 of uncultured Alphaproteobacteria bacterium. Classification (GTDB taxonomy): domain Bacteria; phylum Pseudomonadota; class Alphaproteobacteria; order CAAHEQ01; family UBA3637; genus CALXPF01. Next base: position 36,999 of record CASECF010000076.1, on the reverse strand, counting down.
GAACCGGAGGATCCACCCATAGACCCACACTCATCTCCCTCACAAGGAGTGAGTGTTTTATAAAACTCAAATGCCAGTGAGTTTTCTGCTTGATTGCACGCTTCATCAACAGAGACCGTTCCGTCAATAATGTCTTCCGTTTCGTTTACGAATGAACCGTTTACCAGAATAGCTGTCGGTACTTGCCAACCCGATCTTAAAATTTGTTCGCAAACACCGACAGGAATATCGCTTACTTCCAACTCAAAATACCCGTCCATATCCCCTAAATAGGCACTGAGGGGATATCCCATGTGGGTTTTGAGCGGAAGATTGCTTAATTGAACATCAGCGCCTTCATTGTTGATCATTTGGGTTGAGATGTCTACGGCATATAAACTGAGTTCTGCAATTGTTTCATTAGCTTTGTGTTTGTTCATACCGTATCGATATCCGGCGATTCCCCCTAAAGATAAAATCCCCATAATGACCAAGACACCGAGCATCTCTGTCATGGTTCTGCCCGATTCGGCTGAACCGCTGTTTTGTTGATCTTTCACTTTGGCCTTTAAAAACAACTCTTTGAACATCGTTTACTCCCTCCAACTGTTTCAAAAAAACGATCCTTTTTTTGAAACAGATTTTTTATTAAAAAAGACTTGATTTTTCAGTATCCTTTCGTGTATAAAAAAAAGGATCCTTTTCTTGCGACAGAGAGATAAAATAATCAGATATTGATTTCTTTAATTTAAATGTTCTGATTTAAAAGTATGATCGGATTTTGAAGAGGCTCTTTATCAAAAGAGCGTTTATGTAGATTGAGACAAGAGATCTGTCAACACGCGTTCGCAAAGGGGAAGCCCCTGTTTCGGCATTGATTTAAAAAGAAACAGTAAAGGTCATTTGTTTTGTTGTCGTGCAAAGTGTGTTTGATACACAAACACCACCAAAATCTTGGTGGTGTTTGTCATTTTAGGCCTCATCAACCATTACTTATTTCGACCCCAAAAATATTCGAGCATTTTTTGGAAGACAATATAAAGAGCCGGAATAAAGAAAATACCAATAAATGAAGACATAGCCAAGCCACCAAAGATGGACGTACCGATCGCTTGTCTTGCCAAGGCACCGGCACCGGTTGCAATCATCAAAGGCAAGAAGCCCAGAAGGGCGGCAATTGCGGTCATCATAATCGCACGGAAACGCATGTGTGCTCCATTGACAGCCGCTTCTTCGGCAGAGATGCCTGTTGCATATTGATCTTTAGCAAACTCAACCAACAAAATGGCGTTCTTGGCAGCGAGGGCAATCAACACGATAATTCCCGCTTGTGCATACAAATCATCCGTGACGGATCGAAGTGCCAAAAATCCGATCGCTCCGAATAACCCGATAATGATCGATATCATCACCGGAACCGGAATGATCCAACTCTCATACAAAGCAACAAGGAATAGATAAGCAAACAAGAAAGCCATGCCGAAAATTAAGATAATTTGTGAGCCGGCGTCTTGTTCTTGAAGAGCCATACCCGTCCACTGGAATTGATACCCTTGCGGTAAGACTTCTTTGGATATTTCTTCCATTGCTTGCATGGCTGTTCCCGAACCAAGTCCTTCAGCAGGAGCCCCCGTAATCTTAATAGAACGGTAGTTGTTGTATCGTTGAATTGTTTGAGCCCCAATCGTGTGTTCTACTGAGACTAAAGATCGTAACGGAACCATTTCACCTTTGTTATTTCGGATATTGATTTTATAGATGTCATCCAATGTCTTACGATCTGAAATATCTCCTTGAACATTCACTTGCCATGTTCGACCATAAAGGTTGAAGTCGTTAATATATGTTCCGCCTAACATTGTTTGCATGGTGGAGAAAATATCGGACAATTGAATACCCAAAGCATAGGCTTTTTGACGATCAATCGTTAGTTTGACACGAGGAGAGTCAATCGTGTAGAATGTCATAACCCGTTGGAGACGAGGATCTTTGTTGGCCCTCTCAATTAACGTATTGGCAACTGCCATGATCTCTTCCGGGGAGGCGCCTTGTGTACTTTGTAAAATGTACTCAAAGTCAGATGTCATACTGATACCGGAAATGGCCGGCATATTAAATGGAAAGATACGTGCTTCTTTGATATCCATTGTCAAAAGGTAAACTTTTGAAATAATACTGTTAATATCTTGACCTTCTCCTTGTCGTTCTTCATACGGTGTCAGGTGAATAACAAAGAAACCGCTGTTGGACGCTTGGACACCACTCATGATACCGTATCCGGTAATGGACAAATAGGTATCAATTTCCGGAACCTTTTTGAGCCGCTCCGCAACCGTGTCCATCACTGCTTTTGTTCTGTTCCAAGAGGCACCGGAGGGGAGCTGAATTTCCATCATAAATGCGCCTTGATCTTCTGCCGGTAAAAATCCACTCGGTGTTATTTTAAACAGATAGTAGGACCCCACTGCAAACAGAATAAGGCAGGCAGCCACGTATTTTGAGTATGGAACAAGTTTTTTGACCGTTCCGGAATAGAATTGACGTGTTTTTTCTACGCCGTTCATAAACTTTTGAACCCACCAAAACGGCTTATCATTTGCCCTCATGATGATAGAGGCAACTGCCGGACTGAGTGTTAACGAGTTGAGCCCCGAGATCAACATGGCAGAAGCAATGGCGATGGCAAATTGTCGATATAATAATCCGGAAATCCCCGGTGTAAATGCAATTGGAACGAAAACAGCCAACAACACAAATGTAATAGCGATGATCGGCGCCGTAATGCGTCCCATGGATTTAGAAACGGCTTCCGGAGCCGGCATGTTCGGGTTTTCGTGCATGACTGTTTCAACATCTTCTACCACAACAATGGCATCATCCACAACAATACCGATTGCCAAAACTAACGCTAACAAAGAAATAGTATTGGCCGTCACACCGAATAAACTCATCCCGATAAAAGCACCGATTAAAGATACCGGTATGGCTAAGGTCGGAATAATCGTTGCTCTAAATGTACCCAAGAATAAATAAGTCACCAACACAATTAACATGAATGCTTCAAAAATTGTTTGGAAAATTTCACTAATGGAATCTTCCACAAATTGAGCATTGTTAAAGACTGTGTTAATCTTGATGTCGGCCGGCATCTTTTTTTGGAGTTCGGCAACTTTTTGATTGACCGCAGTTGCTACTTCAACGGCGTTAGATCCGGGAGCTTGGAATATCGCAAAACCAACGGCCGGTTCTCCGTTGTATGTGGCTCTCATTTCTTGAGACTTGGATCCTAGTTCAATGCGTGCAATGTCTTTTAAAAACAGATACGATCCGTCCGTATTCGCCCGAATAACAATATTTCCGAATTCCTCGGCCGATGTTAAACGACCTTCCGTTGTCAGAGAAAACTGAAACTGTTGATCCGGTGTGGATGGCATCACACCGATTCGACCCAAAGAACCCTGAACATTTTGACTTTGAATGGCGTTTAAAACATCCGTTGTCGATAGTTTAAGACTCTTGAGTTTATCGCTGTTTAACCAAACCCGCATACTATAATCCAAACTGGAGAAAACCTGAATGGATCCAACCCCTCTGGTTCTTGCAATTTCATCTTTAATGTTAATTAAAACATAGTTTGTTAAAAACGTATCATCATATTCCGGATTGGATGAACTGACGGAAAAAACCTGCAACATGGAGGACATTTTCGATTCAACAATCACTCCTTGTTTGATCACTTCGGAAGGTAATGTGTTTTCAACTTGTTTTAACCTGTTTTGAACATTGACGGTGGCAATATTCGGATCTGTCCCGATGTTGAATGTGATCGTTAAACTATAGGATCCGTCATCACTACTGCTGGAACTCATATAAAGCATATCTTCAACACCGTTGACAACGGATTCGATCTGTTGTGCAACCGATGATTCAACCACATCTGCACTGGCACCGGGATAGGTCGCCGTGACGGAAACAGAAGGAGGAACAATATTTGGATATTGTTCAACCGGCATGGCACTCATACAAAGAAGACCTGCTAAAACGATAACGACCGAAATCACGGTCGCTAATCGAGGACGCTTAATAAAAACATCTGAAATCATAAATTTTCTCCTTTTGTACTGAATTACTTGTCAAAAACAGGTTGGACTGTCATTTGAGGAGCTATTTTTTGGAAGCCTTCCGTAACAATTTTATCGCCGACTTTTAGTCCGTCGCTTACCGTCATTTCAAAATCAGCTAACTCCGTTCCTCGTTTAATCATGCGACGTTCCACCTTATTATCCGCCGTTAAAACATAAACAAAAGAACCCGTCATGTCTTGTTGAACTGCTTTCATCGGAATGACAATAGCTTTAACGGGAGTTAGACTTTTCAGTAAAACACGACCATATTGTCCGGCAATAAGCTTGTTGTCCGGATTAGGAAAAGAAGCTTTGATTTTAAGAGTATTCATGTTCTCATCCAAGGTGACATCCACAAAATTAATTTGTCCCGCTTCCGGATATGTTTTCCCATTAGATGTAATAAAATAAACTTCTGTCTTGTCGGCTTGTTTGAATTCATCTTGTAAAACAAGAAGTTGGTTTTCACTAACGGAAAAAACGGCATCAATCGGATCGATTGTCACTAAAGTCGCAAGAACACCACTGTCCGGACCGATTAATTCACCGACTGAATATTTAGATTCACCGATTTTTCCATCCATGGGCGCCGTAATAACCGTATATTCCAAATCTTTTTGAGCCAGATCCAACAGGGCTTTTGTTTGAGCAACATCGGCTTTGGCAGATTCATTTACTGCTCTTGCCTCATCTAAACGTGCTTCCGAAACATCTTTTGTCTTAAACAAAGTTTGAGTGCGTTCATATTGAGATTGAGCATTTTTTGCGTTCGCTTGTGCCTTGGCATAGTTGGCTTCTGCTTCTCGAACGTTGGCTTCAAAATTTACTTTTTCAATCAAGAAAAGGGGTTGATCCTTTTTAACAACATCACCTTCTTTAAAAAGGCGCTCCTGCAAAAAACCGGATACACGAGCTCTGAGACCGACTTTATCTTTTGACTCAATGCGAGCGACAAAACTGGCCTCCGGCATAATCTCTTTTTCCGTCACAATCATGGCGGATACGGCTTGAAGAGGCATTTGGGATTTTGTTTTTTCATGCGAAACCATGTAGGAATAATACCCACTTCCGGCGATTACAAAAAACACAATTAAAACAGATATAAGCTTTAACTTTCTTTTCATTGATTTTGTAAGTTTCTTTGTCATAAATATCTCCTTGTTTTTAATTATGAGATTGTATATCATTTTTTTTTAAAAAAAACCAGTTTTATTTTTTGTAGACCATTGTTTTTTTTTATGCTAATGTGAAAAAAAACTTTTGGAGATGTTTCCCATGTCACAAAAAAAATCCTTAAAAAACACGTCTCGAATTTTACAAATGATTTCCGTTGATCGCGGGTCTGCACTGTCCAGACGATCGTTACGAGATCAGTCCGAAAAAACGCCCAAAAACAACGCTGAAAAAACGCCTCAAAGCCATATGGCACAAGAATTTTTAACATACAACAAAAAGGGGGAGACAAGAGTTTTTGTGGCAGGAGGGTCTCGATCCGGAAATGATCCGATTTATGAGCAAGAGGCATTCTTGTTAGGACAGGAAATCGGCAGACGTAATTTTCGATTGGATTTTGGTTTGTCCTCAAAAGGCATTATGGGATCGGTGGCCAAAGGAGTTTTAAAAAGTTGGGGGGAACAGGGGCGACAACAAAAAACACCGATTCACGGTGTGACAACCAAAGAATATTTGGCTCTTTATCAAAGTGATCAATTGATTGATGAGGTTTCCGAGATTATTGTAGCTCACACCTTAGAGGAAAGAAAACAGCAGCTTTTGGGAGCCGATTTCGTTATTTTTGCTCCGGGGGGAGTCGGAACTTTGGATGAGCTGGTTTATGATTGTGTTGCCATGCAAGATGGTTTTTTGAACTTTAAACCGTTTGTTTTGTTTAATGTTGAGGGCTTTTTCCACCATCTGTTGGAATTTTTAAAAGAGATTCAACAAAAAAAATTCTCGGATCCCGTGCCATTTATTGTTGTGGATAATAGCTTTGAAGCCGGTATCGCATTTGATATGTTGTCTTATTACACCCCTCGAAAAATGAAACCCAAAGATGCTCTTGAGATTGTTCAACAACTGATCTATCTGCTCCCTTATGTTATTCGAAAAAAAATGAAAAATTCAAGTGAAACGGTTCATTCTATTTTGGAAACATTTGAACAAATTTTGGAAGGAGATAATGAGACGGAAAAAAATCACTTAATCGCTTCTGTTGAAACGGCATATCTCAATAAAGAAATAGATCGCATGTACGATCGTTTGGCAAAAGCCGGAAGAGATACGGCCATTGTTAGCGATAAATTGACGGATTTAAAAAAACGATCACAGTTTAGTATGGAATAAAAATGGATTTTATCAATGTACCGATTTTACTGTTTGGAATGGTCTTAAGTATCAGTATCTTGACCAGTGTTGTTTCCATTCGTGTCGGGGTTCCGTTGATTTTAGCCTTTTTGTGTATCGGAATTTTAGCCGGTAGTGGTCGTATTGAGGTTTTCGAGATTTTTCAGCATCCCAAAATTGCTTTTTTTATTGGATCCGTTGCTTTGGCTTTGATTTTGTTTGATAGTGGATTTCGAACATCTATGCATCGATATAAACAGGTTTCCTGTCCATCTCTTATTTTGGCAACCTTGGGTGTTTTAATAAGTGCTCTTTTGCTGGCGCCGATTATCCGAACTATTTTGGGGGTTGATTGGATCTTTGCTCTTCTTTTGGCGTCTATGGTAAGCTCCACGGATGCAGCGGCCGTTTTCTTTTTACTCCGTTCCCGTGGTGTTTTTTTGAGAGAGCGTGTTCAATCAACGCTTGAAATTGAATCCGGAGCTAATGATCCTATGGCGATCTTTTTAACGGTTGCCTTTATAGCCGTTGTTCAACAAACAATGTCCGGTTCAACATTTAATTTGTATTCTTTTGTCCCCTCTTTTTTGGGGCAGTTGTTTATCGGAGCCGGATGCGGATATTTTTTATTCTTGCTCATGCGACTTTGTGTCAACAAGATTTCTTTGGAAACAGCACTATATCCTATCTTTATTTTAGGAATGGCACTGATCGGCTTTGCTCTCACGAATATGTTGGGTGGAAGTGGGTATTTGGCTCTTTATATGGCCGGACTGCTTTTGGGAAATGAAAAAATTCGAGCTCATGGTACTATTTCAAAATTTCAACAAACAACAACTTGGTTGTCTCAGATTTTAATGTTTATTACGCTGGGAATGTTTGTTGATCCCTCTCGTCTGAAAGATATTTGGATAGAGGCTTTTGTCATTGGAACGGCTTTGATTTTTATTGTGAGACCGATAATGGTTTTTGCGTTGCTCTCATGGTTTAAAAATTATACGTCCCGTGAAAAAGGTTTTATTTCTTTTGTGGGCTTGCGTGGGGCAACATCCATTTTGTTAGCATTGGCTCCGATTGTTTACCAATTGCCTCAAGGAGAAAGCTTTTTTAACATCATTTTTGTTATGGTTTTATATAGCCTCGCATTTCAGGGTTTCTTAATTACACCTGTTTCCAAAATATTGGGTGTAGCTCTTCCCGAAACTCAAAAACGTCCCGAAAGGACAGAGATTGATTTGCCGGGACTGGATCAAAGTTCTTTAATTTTTTACGAAATTACTGAAAATACCCCTATCTTGAAACAAAAAACAATCCCCGGATGGGCACGTCCAACATTAATTATTCGAGGGGGGGTTGCTTATCAAAGTGCCTCTATTCGTCGATTAAAAGCCGGAGATAAAGTTTATGTCTTTGCTCCCTCCGAAAGAAGATTGCCTCTTTTGGATCAATTGTATGGTTCGGAAACAGAAACAGATGAATTGGGTGTGTGGGGTGATTTCCCAATCTCTCCGTTTGCAACATTCTCCGATTTACAAAAAACGTATGGTTTGGAAATTCCGATCCGGTTTCGAGAACAGAAAATCGGTGATTTGATTGCTCAAGAATTCCCCGATATGGAAATGGGGGATCGATTGTCTTTGGAGCAAATAGAATTAGTCGTAAGAGAAGTCGAAAATGGTTATCCGACTCACATCGGAATTGATATTAACCCTATGAGACGTAAAAGCTTTTTTGATACGAGAATTAAAACAATTTTAACCCCAAAAAGGAAAAAAATTGACAAATACATAAAAGAATGATATCCTAAGCGAAGATAGCAGAAAATGGAGAGCAATATGGAACGAAAATATAATCCGATTACAAGAAGATCGAAAGCTGTTTATGCTTTAAGTACTCGTTTATTGGGTCAAAAATGGGGTGAACGAGCTTGGTTTTGGATGGAGGCGGTTTTTGATTTGGATGATAACGGCCCGTTGATGTCTCGTTTTTCCAATCGCGAAGATGGTGAAGTGAAAACAGGATATCCGATTGATGGAGATACCAAAGATCTTAGTGAACGAGGAGATGATGCCCCCTCCGAAAAGAGTCGTTCTTTTGTTAATTCGGATGACGATGTCGGTTTTGACACGTTGAAGCAAATGGAAGAGCAAAATAAAAAAGCAGTTCGCGGTTGTTTGTGGACAATCGGAATGGCTGCGGTTCTTGGTTCTGTCACATTACCGTTGTTAATGGGAAATGATCGGGAACAATCATCGGATAATCAGGTGCCGACTCAAGATCCGTCCCTTGTTCAATCGGCTACTCAAAAACAAACAACTGAGCAAAAAACAGACATCCCCGCAGTGAAACAAGGGGGAGCTTCTTTGGGAAAAGAGGCTCGTCATACTTCTGTCACTCAACAGAAGACTCAGCAGGGAAGCTCGGTATCCGATCCTCAAAGCGAGGGAGAATTTGTCTATGCCGGGCATCGAAGAACGACTTCCACAGCCTCGGTAGATAAACAACAAAGTAAGTCAGGTACGGTTAAAGAGTATCTTGCAGAACATCAAATGGGATCGGCAGGAGCTCAAGCAAAATCAAATACCCAAGCGGGTGTTCGGTCCGATGAAGTGAAAGATGGTAGTCGTCCGGTAGTACATCTGACGCGTGAGGCTATTTCGCCGGTTTCGGATGGTAGAGATCATGCAACATCCGGTATGGTTCGTCATGACACTTCTTCGATAGAAATTCCGGAGAGTTATGATCGGCCGTTGCCAATTATACAACCTTTATCCGTTTCAAATGCTCATATCAATGAGGAAGATATTTTTGAATTTAAATCAAAGTATGATCGATTGAATTTATCTAAAAATTTAGATGTGACCATCTTAGAAAATATTTATAGTCTCATGCAAAGAGGAGATGATTTATCGTCTGCCTGTCAACGGTTCTATAAGGCTTTTTCCGAAAAGAGTCGGTTTGATTTAGAAAATCAGAAACGAATCGGCGGAGATAGAACAGGATTTAAACTTGCTGTATTTGGAGTTGATTTCAGAGATGAAAATCGAGCGACTCGCATTGACAAACGTGATTTGGATTTAGTAGATAATTATGTTCGATTGCGATTGGATAATCTACAGAGAAATTTGCACGGTCTGACGGATCGAGCCACTTATCGTCAGACGGCAGATCATCAAACGGAACGTGTCCCATCTCAAGCTGAAGATATGATTCGAACATTCGGTCAGATGATGTTGTTTACAAATTTGGCGGCAGAAGTGAATGCTGCTTCTGAAAAGGATCCAGAAAAATTAAATTTGGTTTATTTGAATGCGTCTAATTTGTTGCATCGGCAAATGACAACACACGGGAAGGATGCCTATTCGGGATTGATGACGGTTATGCCGAGAATTATCGGTCGTGATCCGGAAACGGTTGATTTTTCAAAAGGGGTTCCGTTGACGGCTCTTCACATTTATACTCGTATGGCAAAAAATCTTAAAGATAAGAACCGCCGTGAGCAAGTGGCTGCTTTAGATCAATTCGTCACTCAAGAACGAAAAAAGAATCTTCCGCTCGGCTATATTTTGGGCGCAGTCGGTATTGCCTATTTGGGATATAAAGGAATTGGGCACGCAAGGCGAAAAGCCGGTCGTTAGAAAGAGAAAAATCTCCTGCTTGGCTATATTGTTGGGACGGTCGGTATTGCCCCTATTTGGGATATAAAGGAATAGGGCACGCAAGGCGAAAAGCCGGTCGTTAGAATGGATTGTCGGTCATCGTTGAAAATCATTTGAAACAATGTTTGGTTCATCTCACTATTTGGGTGTCATCACTTGTGATATACTTTGTTTGGTTCGACAATATTATGAAAAATATAATCTATCCTTTCGATATTATCACTATGGTATACTCTGTTTTGTTCGGGTGCACTCCATCGATGAAGCGGAGTTGGAATGAAACAAAAGAGGATCCTGCTTTTCAAAAAGCCATACATCAGGAAATGCTTTGGGGAACGTGCTCAATAATATTTCTTTTTTTGAAGGATGAGTAAACGAAATACAAGATCCCATTTTATTTGGAAGATTTGTGTTATCTTGTTTTTTGTAAAACCGCAACAAAGAGACCGTCCGTTCTTGTGGTAGCCGGAGAATAGCGGGCTTGACGAATCAGTTTAAAAGCCGGATTTCCTTTTAAAAACCATGTCACTTGATTTTGATTTTCATCTTGTGTAAGGGAACAAGTCATATAAGAAAGAAACCCATGAGATGGTACATAATTTTTGGCTTTTTCTAAAATACTTTTTTGTGTTTCGATTAGTTTTTTAAATTGTTCGGGAGTGAGCTTCCAGCGTCTATCCGGACATCTTCGCCATGTTCCCGTTCCGGAACAGGGGGCGTCTACGACAACATGATTGAAATGAATATGGGGATTTTTTTGAATAAATGCCGGTAAATCGGTTGTCGTTTGGACAATACTAAGACCAGCTCGAGCAGTTCGTTTTTGAAGCTCTTTTAAACTGATAGATGAAACATCATGGGCAATGATTGTTCCTCTGTTTTGCATCATTTGACCGAACATCAGTGTTTTTCCGCCGGCTCCGGCACAGTAATCCAAAACAGTGTCTCCTTGTTTTATATGTGTTTGAAGGGCTACGGCTTGCGAGCCTTCATCTTGAATTTCGATTTTTCCGGCTTTAAATAAAGGATGACCTGCCAAATTAAATCGTTTTTTCATAATTAACCCAAATGGGGAATAAGAAGTCGGGATTGTCTCTATTCCGTCTTTTTCCAACAAACGTTTGATTTTATCTCGATCGCCGTTAACACGGATAACAACCGATGCTGTCTCTAAAAGTGGCGGAAGCTCCGTTTCGGCATGCGGGATGTGTTGAACAAGCCATTCGGGAACCTCGTTTTGAATGTAAAAAGGAAATGAACCGGTTTGAGAATAACCGTCTTGATAGGCTTCCACCATCTCAAGAACCGAGATATCGGACTTTTGATAACATAATCGAGCCCGGTGACGCAATACACCAAAAACCAAATCTGTTAAAGCACGTCTGTCCTTTGATCCGATATATCGTCGAGAACGTGTGTAAGCATTGATGAGATCATTGGCCGGTTGTTCGGATTTAAAAATTTGATCGAGAAGCTCAACAGCAGCACTTTTGATTTGTTCGGGATGCATCTTAATCCTCTTTTTTCCCTTTGAACCCAATGGCGACAACATACATTTCCGAAGAATCTTTACGACTGGCGTCCGGTTTGGCATGTTTGACAATGGCAAAATCTTTTTTCATCCGTGCTAAAAAAGTATTTTCTGTTCCGCCCTGAAAAATTTTGGCAATAAAAAATCCGTTTGTATTGAGAACTTGAACGGCAAAATCATAGGCCATTTCCAATAAATTCATAATGCGTAAATGATCGATGGCATGCATTCCGGTTGTATTGGGAGCCATATCCGACATGACGATATCGGCTTTATGGTTTCCTAAAAGCTCTTGTAATCGAGCGGGGGCCTCATCCGACGTGAAATCCAATTGGATCAGGTGAGCTCCCGAAATAGGTTTTGTCGGTAATAAGTCTAAGCCGACAACCAGAGGATCTTCCGGCGTCGAATGAACACGTTTTACGGCAACTTGTGACCAACCGCCCGGCGCACATCCCAAATCAACAACACGGCGACCCGATTTAAAAAAGTGAAATTGATCATCCAACTGCATGATTTTAAAAGCAGCTCGGCCCCGAAATCCTTGCCGATGTGCCTCCGAAACATAGGGATCATTCACTTGACGTTGCAACCATTTGGTACTGGAGGCTGTGCGACCTCGAACTTTTTTAAGATGTGTTTTAAGCGGACGAGCATTAAATTTCATAGTCGGAATTCCTTTGAAATGAAGTATAAAAAAAATCTTAAGAAAAGTCAAAAAAATATTTCTTGAATACCCCTTAAAGATAGTGCAATTTTGAAGTGAATTATTTTGTTGAAAAAAAAGTTGAAAAAAATAAAAAATAAGATATAATGTTCTCGATTTGATAAATGGAGGATTTATGCAACAAGAAACGATGGATTTGATTCTCTCTTTACACGGACAAAAAAGACGAGAGGCTTTAGATTGGTTATCGGCAGAAGATTGGAAAGAGTTAAAACAATATGCTCTTTTGAAACGCCAACAGGAACGACAGGGAAGAGAGATGACATTAAACGGTTTTGCGGAATTCTCTGTGATCTCACCGGAAAAGCGAATGGCTTTGTCTCAGGAAAAGGAGCATAGACAACAAGATTTTGATGCTTGTTGCTCTCACTTGATTGAGGAAATTTATATTAAACAACAGAAATATCTAAGGTTGCTAAGGGATTGTTTCGAACCCAAAAGATATTGGTCTTGGCTCAAAGATCGGATGAATTATAAATCTGATTTTTTGGAACAAAAAATGAGTAAATGTCGTCGCTTTCAAGAATTGAAACAAGTTCAGGATTTGTATCATCAAGAAACAGCCGATTATGATAAGGCTCTTAACTATATGTTTAAGCTTTCAAAAGGAAAGGTCCCGATTGATGAAGGGGTGATTTGTCGTCTGCATGCCTTGGTCTTGGGAAATACGGACAAAGAAAATGCCGGTGTATATCGTTCGGTTCAAACTCGTTTTCCGTCTTCTCAAACGATTCCGCCGGCACCGGAGAAAGTGCCGTTGATGATGAAGGAATTGGTTCGAGATATAAATGATCAGTCGATTTCTCCGATTGATAGGGCACTTGAGGCTCATAAACGATTAACCTCTGTTGCTCCTTTTAAAGATGGGAACCGTCGAACGGCTCGCTTGTTGATGAATTTGATTTTAATGAGAAACGGGTATCCGCCCATTGTGATTCGTCCGGAGAAAAAACGGATGTATTTGGCGACGTTGAATCGATGCCATCATCCGGCTCATTTGGATCAACGTCCGTATCAGTTGTTTATGTTGGCACAACTGAGTAAAAGTTTGATGAATTCCTTGTTGCGGTTGAATGGATTACCCCATAAATATTATCTTCCGCGTCAAAAATATTGGATGCGTGAGCAGGGTCGATAATGAGAAATACTAAAACACGGAAGGGGGCTTTAAAAGCCCCCTAATCTGTTAGGCAGATGGTTGAGTATTGTCGTTTGGGATTTTGTGGGTCACGTCTGAAACTGTAATAAGAGAGATTTGAAAAGGTGTCTATAGAGGTGGTGTCAATTGTTTGAAGGCCGGATCTTTGTAAGCGATAAATCAGATAGGCGTTAAAGTCAAATAAATAGGTTCCGTCCTGTCGCGATGAAAAAAAATGAGCCTCGGTTGTCGGAAATAATCTCTTCATATCATCACCGGCGATAAAGCTTTGTTTCTGTAAGTGCGGTCCGATGCTCGCAATTAGCGTGTTGACGGAGGCCCCCAAAGAGAGCATCTTGAGAATGGTATTTTCCAAAATGCCTTGAAAGGCTCCTTTCCAACCGGCATGAACGGCCGCAATAACATAATGTTCCGGATCTGCCAACAAAACGGGGGCGCAATCGGCAGTTTTGACGGTTAAGCAAAGATGGGGCTTGTTGGTAATGAGTGCATCGACAGAGGGGGTATGGGATGGTTTCGAATCAATGATGAGAGCATCTGCCGAATGAACTTGGTTCATTAAGATCGGATCAATGACCGATTCGGAATCCAGTGCATTGTAAAATCCATGTTGAATGTGAAGATTATTGAGCAGTGTCGATTGTTCCATTTGATTGCCTTTGTTTTAAAAGTTTACGTTTGAGTCTCTTTTGTTCAAAAGTTAATGTCATACGGTATCCTAAAAAGCCAAAGAAAATTGCAAAAGGAATACATCCGATCATCATAGAAATACCCCAATCTTGAAGCAATAGTTTAAAAAATAGAAGCCATTGTTCTATAAAGGATAGATCGGACAGAAATGTTTTTTCAATGATTTCTTTTAAATTTTGATATCCACCGATACTACTGAAATTCCCTCTCAAGAGTTGACCGGTCACATAAAAAAGATAATATATGGGAGGAAGTGTAAAAACATTGGTGATCCAAGTCCATGCCATTCCCAAAGCAAGTGAGAAATGCCATCGAAAAACTTTTTTGGCAATGATCCACGTCATAAAAACAAGCCACATTTGAATTCCGACCAATGGTGTCATGGCCCATGCCAATCCGACCCCGACACCTTTGGCTTTATATTCGGCAGAATGGGGAGATCGAAGAAGGGGAATGATAAGCTTCTTTTTTAATAAAAAATCGAGACGCCGAAACAAGAGAGATAAAGATGTCATATATCTTCTCCGATATCCCATTTTTTAACTTGTTTAACGGGAGATGTTTGTAAAATGATCCAAACACCTAACAGAATCATCGGAATGCATAAAAGCTGACCCATGGATAAGTTTTCAAAAATAAAGCCCAGATGAGCGTCCGGTTCTCGAAAGAATTCTAAAATAAAGCGGAAAGCTCCGTATAGAATGAAGAACAGTCCCGTAATAAAACCATGTCTATTTCGGAATTTGGGCATAAACCACCAAACACCGTTTAAAATAATAAACAGTAAAAAACCTTCAGCAAATGCTTCATAGAGTTGACTGGGATGGCGGGGTTGGTTAGATCCGTCCGGAAAAATCATGGCCCAAGGGACGGATTGAGTAAACCGACCGTAAAGTTCTCCGTTGACAAAATTAGCCAGACGGCCCAAGAACAAACCGATCGGAGCAACTGCCGTTAAAATATCCCCCATAACAAAAAGAGGGATTTGCTTTTTGTATGAGAATAAAAGAGTTGCAATAATAACGCCGATCAATCCGCCGTGAAATGACATGCCTCCGTTCCAAATTTCAAAAATTTGCAAAGGAAATTCCATAAAATATCTTAAATTATAAAATAAAACATATCCCAGTCGACCACCGACAATAATACCGATTGTGGCCCAAATTAAAAAATCGTCAATTTTTAAAACGGTAAAAACACTGTTCGAGGCTTTAGACATTTTGCGAGCCAATAGCCAAGCACCGATTAGTCCAAAAATATAGGCCAACGAGTACCAGCGAATGGCAAAAAAACCGATTTGAAAGGCAATGGGATCAAAATTTGGGAAGGGAATTCCAGAATACATTTATATCTCCTTTTTAGGAAAAGGTAAGATAAATCAAGCCAATTGTCAATGATTTTTTGTCGGGTATTATCTCGGATTTTGGGGATGATGCAGGGGTTATATCATTGAAAAATCAGATATGGAACGGGCAGATAAAATCGTGAGAGAATTTTCGTTGAGAACGCCTGTTGATCGGTTGAAAGAGGAAGATTGACAAAGGGGATAAAGATATTTGTGCCCCTTCAATGGGTCAATGGTTTAAGCCGTTTTGATCCATACACGTTTGGGTGAATCGCAAATATCTTTTAAAAGAGTCGAGACTTATCAAAAAAAACCGAGACATGTCGAAAAAAGGATCGAGACATGTCGAAAAAAGGACCGAGACTTGTCGAAAAAAGAGTCGAGACTTATCAAAAAAAACCGAGACATGTCGAAAAAAAAGGCCGAGACTTGTCGAAAATACCGAACCCCGCCGACCCGATGAGGGCCGTTTTTATGGGGGAGATCTTTTTTATATCTCTTTAAAGAGAGGTTTCCCCTGAAAGAGTTTGGTTGCTTGCGCTTCCATCAGTGTTCCCAAATTGATTTTCCCGTCTCGAATAGACATACGCATTTGATCGGCAACGAGTGGATTGGGGTTGGCAAATGCCGTATGAATCTTTGGCCTCAAGACGGTTGTCCCTTCTAACTTTTGATGAACAACAGCCAGAATACCCCGAGCCAACAAGTCAGAAGCCAAGCTTTCCTGAAGTCCGGCACCGCTGGCGTATTTAATGAGTGAGTTCAAAGAGTCCTCTACGCTGTTTGCGTGAATGGTCGATAAAACAAGGTGACCGGATGTGGCGGCTCGTAAGGTCTGAGAGGCTGTTTCGGGTGTTCGAATTTCTCCGACCAAAATATATCTCGGACGAGATCGTAAGGCCGATTTTAAAGCATCTCCCCATCGCTCATTTTCAACCGGTGTTTGTTTGCATAATCCAAGAGCCCCGTTTTTGGCGTGATACAACCCGTCTAATGGCATTTCAGGCGGATCTTCGATCGTGTACAAAAAGCCACCGTCATTTTCTAAAAATTTACGCATTAATGCCGAAGCCGTTGTCGTTTTTCCCATACCGGTCGGACCGGCAAAAAGAATAAGTCCCGATTCTTGAGAAAGACTGATCAAATGTCTGACAACCGGTTCTGGAACCCCTAAGGAAAAAATATCCGGTGTGGAGACGGGCATTTTTCGACAGTTATACTGAATTCCCGTGATTGTCAGAACGCGTTCAACACGATAAGATTCTCCGGCAAATCGTAAAGCGTAGCTGGAAGAACCGGTGTATCCTTGTTCTAATGCTTTATAAAAATCTTTTAAATCATCTGTTTCCAAAGGAACCAAAGCAAACTTTGTACGCGTGTCTCGAATGTAGGCTATTTTTTCCGGCGTAAACCATAAATCAGCAAACGGAATGGCATTGACGGAGGTTGCATAAACAGGTTCTTGTTTTTCTCCTAAAAGAGCTTTTTGTGTGGCTTTTGCCAGATCAGAAGCGGTTTGTTGGGTGGGGATTGTTTCTGCCCCTTTTGCGGTTGCCTTCGGCATGTTCGGAGCGGCGGAGTTAAAAGACGTCTCGTTTTCACTGATCGAAGAACGAACAGAAACCGTCGCCGAAGTAGATTGCACGGGACTGACTGTCATTTTTGGCATTTTGGGCGGGAAGAACATATTTTTATCCTCATTTTAAAGTTCTGATTGATTTCTTTCTTTCTGACATACTTTTCCTTTTTTTGCAAGTATTTTAAAAAAAACGATTGGTTTTTTTATGTATTCTTAAAAAAAAAGTTGCATTCTTAAAAAAAAATCGTACAATAGACGTACATTCTCAGAAAATAACAGAGGGTGGGTCGGAAGACCCGCCTTTTTTGATAGAAAATTGAAACCAAACGGAGATGAAATGGAAATTTGTGAAAAAATAGAAAAGTTGATAGAACCCTCTCTTTCCGATATGGGGTATAATCTTGTTCGTGTTTTATTGCAAGGGGGAGATCTGAAGACGCTCCAAATTATGGCAGAAAGAAATGATCGTGTTGATATGACGGTTGATGATTGCGAAAAAGTCAGTCGAACCGTTTCTGCTTTATTGGACACAATTGATCCGTTTGCGGGACGTTGGATGCTTGAGGTTTCGTCTCCGGGATTAGACAGACCATTGGTCCGACCGCAGGATTATGATCGTTTTAAGGGGTATGATGCCAAAATTGAGACCAATACGGAGATCAATGGACGAAAAAGATTTAAAGGGCGTATTTTGGGCTTGAGCGAAGATCAAAAAACAGTTCTGTTTTTATTTGAAGATAAACAAGTTTTATTTGATTTTGAAAATATCGCCAAGGCAAAATTGTTATTAACGGATGATTTATTAAAAAAACATCAACATAAGAAATAAAGAAGAAAGGATATATCATGCAGATTGCAACACTTCCGAGACCGGAATTAATTCAAATGGCCGATGCGTTGGCCCGTGAAAAGAATATTGATAAGGCAGCCGTTTTAGATGCTATGGAACAAGCCATTTCTAAAGCAGGTCGCTCAAAATACGGTCCCGAATATGATATTCGAACACGGATTGATCCTAATACGGGTGCTATTAAAATGGCTCGCTATTTATCTGTTGTGGATGACGTTGTGGACGAATTTACCCAAATTTCTTTAGATGATGCTCAAAAGCAAGATCCGTCTTTAAAGGTCGGAGATGAAATCATGGATCCGTTGCCACCAATGGATTTCGGACGAATCGCCGCTCAGACAGCTAAACAGGTTATTACGCAAAAAGTACGTGAAGCGGAACGGATGCGACAGTATAATGAAATGAAAAATAAAAAAGACGAGATTATCAACGGCATCGTTAAACGGGTTGAGGGGGGCAATTTGATTGTCGAAATCGGCGGTCGTATCGAGGCATTACTGCGCCGAGATGAATTGATCCCGCATGAATCCTATCGTGTCGGAGATCGTATTCGAGCTCTTGTTTTGGATGTCCGTGCCGAAGTGAAGGGTCCGATTGTCTTTTTAAGTCGATCACATCCGCAGTTTTTGGCCAAATTATTTACGGCGGAAGTACCTGAAATCTATGACGGCCTTATTGAAATTAAGTCGGTTGCTCGTGATCCGGGGTCACGTGCGAAAATTGCTGTTTGGTCGAAAGACAGTACATTGGATGCCAGAGGAGCTTGTATCGGAATGAGGGGCGTGCGTGTGCAGGCGATTGTTCAAGAATTACAAGGGGAAAAGATCGATGTCGTACAGTGGTCATCGGATCCGGCAACATTCATTATTAATGCTTTATCACCCAGCGAAGTGTTAAAAATCGTTATTGATGAAGAGTCCAAAAATGTTGAAGTTGTATTGAGTGAGGAACAGCTTTCTTTGGCTATCGGAAGACGCGGTCAGAATATTCGTTTAATCAGTCAATTAACCGGTTGGCATATCGATATGATGAATGAAGCTCAAGAGGCTGAGCATCGGTTGAATGAAACAAAAGAACGGGTTGATTTATTTATGCGTGCCATGGATATAGATGATATGATGGCTCATTTATTGATCCAAGAAGGGTTTTCAAAAGTTGAGGATATCGCCTATATTTCGTTAAATGAGTTAGCCTCGATCGAGGGATTTGACGAAGCATTGGCCGAAGAGTTGCAAAATAGAGCCAAAGCCTATCTGATCATGAAACAAGATACAATGGAAAAGAAATTAGCTACATTGAATTTGGCGGATGATTTGAAAGGATTTTCCGGATTGACACTGGAAATGTTGGTAAAACTGGGTGAAAATAATATAAAAACGCTGGATGATTTGGCAGATTTAGCCGGAGATGAATTGTTGGATATTTTGGGACAAGATCTGATCACGGCGGAAGAGGCAAATGCTTTAATCATGAAGGCTCGGGAGCATTGGTTTGAAAACGGAGACACAAAATAAGAGATCTGAAAGACAAAGTGGGGAAAAGACCTGCTTCATGACAAAAGAAACGGCAAATCGGTCTGAGTTTCTGCGGTTTGTCGTTTCTCCCGATCATGTTGTTTGTTTTGATGTCTCGCAAAAACTTCCGGGTCGCGGGGTATGGATGAAGCCGGATCGGAGGATATTGGAGAAAGCTATTCAAAAGAAGTTATTTTCGAAAGCGTTTAAAGAAACGGTTCAGATACCGTCTGATTTGTGTGATGAGACAGAGAGACTATTGAGGCAAAAGTGTCTTGATTTAATGGGTCTTGTTCGAAAGTCAGGCAGATTGGTTTTTGGATTTGAATCCGTAAAAAAGGCTTTATCGGTTGAAAAGCCTTTGTTGCTCTTGGAGGCGTTTGATGCGGCTGAAAATGGACGGAATAAGCTTTTGCGTCCCAAGGATGATTTTGTGATTTGTTCTTGTTTTTCGCGTGAAGAATTGGGGCAAATCAGTGGGCAGGATACACAAGTTCATGTGGCTGTTTTTTCCGGCAAAATATCAGAGGAATTAAAGAAAACGATTTTAAAATTGACAGCCTTTATAAATTCAAAGAAAAATGAGAAAGGATAAAATATGGCAGAGGATAAGAAACCATTAACATTATCGGGCAGAACATTGGAGCTCAAAAAAACAACGCTTTCTTTGGGTAATCGGGTTCGACAAAACACGGGAGCCGGTAAAAATAATACTGTTCAGGTAGAGGTCCGTAAAAAGCGAGTGATTACACAAGAGCCATCCGTTAATCATTTATCAGAGGAAACTTCTCAAAAATTGCGTCTTATCCAAGAGGCTCAGCAAAGAGCCGCCGAGAAAGAACGTCAAGAAAACGAGCGACGTCGTCAAGAAGAAATTCAAAAAAAGGCAGCACAAGAAAAGGCCGATCAAGAGAGAGCCGAACGAGAGCGATTGGAACAAGAGGAACAAACAAAAACTCAAATCAACACTTTTCAAGAACAAATGAGAGACGGGGATACGGAAAAGAAATTCGAAAAGAAACAAGCGGAATCCACCTCATTTTCTCGTAAAAAAGAAAAAGAAAATATGGAGGAGGAACGACAATTCAAACGCTCATTTGAAGAGAAGCGTAACGGGTCTCATAAAGTCAACACAAGTGCTTTCAGAAATATGCGTATGGAAGACGATGATGATTTAGATGATGAAATCGGGACTCGCCCGGTTCGTCGCTCGATGGCGTCCATTCGACGTTCTCGCGAAAAGGAACAACGCAAACACATGGAGCAATTCCAACCGGTTGAAAAGATTGTGCGTGAGGTTGTTATTCCGGAAACGATTACGGTTCAGGAATTAGCCAATCGAATGAGTGAAAAAGGGGCAACCGTTGTTAAGGCTCTCATGAAGTTGGGAATGATGGTGACGATCACACAAACCATTGATGCGGATACGGCTGAGTTGGTTGTGGAAGAACTGGGTCATAAAGTTAAACGGGTTGCCGAATCTGATGTGGAAGAAATTTTAAAACATGAACCGGATAGACCGGAAGATCTTGTTTCAAGACCTCCCGTTGTGACGGTTATGGGGCATGTTGATCATGGAAAAACCTCTTTGTTAGATGCTTTGCGATCAACAAATGTTGCTGCTCATGAATCTGGTGGAATTACTCAACATATCGGTGCTTATCAGGTGATGCTTTCCTCCGGACAAAAAGTGACTTTTATTGATACGCCGGGACACGAGGCTTTTACGGCTATGCGGGCGAGAGGAGCCAAGGTGACGGATTTGGTTGTTTTGGTTGTTGCAGCCAATGATAGTGTCATGCCACAAACAATTGAGGCGATTAACCATGCCAAAGCGGCGGGTGTTCCGATTGTTGTCGCTATTAATAAGATCGATGTGCCGGGGGCAGATCCTCAAAAGGTTCGGTTGGATTTATTGCAACACGAGGTTGTTGTCGAATCCATGGGTGGTGACGTTTTGGATGTGGAAGTGTCTGCTAAAAAACGAATTAATTTGGATAAATTAATTGAAGCCATTTTATTACAAGCGGAAGTTTTGGATTTGAAGGCTTCTCCCAATCGAGATGCCGAGGGTGTCGTTGTTGAGGCTCGCATGGATAAGGGGCGTGGATCTGTTGCAACCGTTCTTATTCAAAAAGGAACATTAAAGGTTGGTGATATATTTGTTTCCGGAAATGAATGGGGGCGTGTTCGATCTCTGTTTAACGATCGGGGACAAAAAGTGTTAAAGGCTTTACCGTCTGAGCCGGTTGAGGTAATCGGCTTGCAGGGTACACCGTCTGCCGGCGATGATTTTATTGTTGTGGATACGGAAAGTCGAGCTCGTGAAATTTCCGCTTACCGTCAAAGAAAAGCACGAGAGCTGTTGCAAGTTAAAACGATTAGCAGTGCCGAACATTTGTTGGCCCAAATTAAAGCCGGCGAGATTAAGGAACTTCCTGTTTTAATCAAGGGTGATGTTCAAGGATCCGTCGAGGCTCTAAACGGAATCTTGTCGAAGATTGCCAACAACGAGGTTAAGGTTCATGTGTTGCATAGCGGTGTCGGCGCAATCAACGAATCGGACATTACGTTAGCGAGAGCCTCTAAGGCGATTGTGATCGGATTTAATGTTCGGGCTAATCCGACAGCGAGAGAAATGGCCAAACGAGACGGTGTGGATATTCGGTATTATTCCATTATTTATGATGTCGCCGATGATATGAAAAAGGCCGTTGAAGGATTGTTAGAACCAGAATTGCGTGAAAAGATTTTAGGATACGCCGAGATTCGTCAGGTTATTTCCGTTTCCAAAGTCGGTAAGGTCGCCGGATGTATGGTGAAGGAGGGCTTGGTTAAGAGAGGTGCGAAAGTGCGTATTTTGAGAGACAGCGTTGTTGTTTATACCGGACAGTTATCTCAATTAAAACGCTTTAAAGATGATGTAAAAGAGGTCAAAGAAGGCTTTGAATGCGGTATGAGTTTCGAAAACTTTGATGACTTGAAAGTCGGCGATATGGTTGAATGTTATGAAATGGAAGAAATTGCCGTTAAATTAACGTTTGATGTTTAAAATATAAATCGGGAGAGATGTTTCTCCCGATTACCGAGAGGAAAAAAATGAAAAGAACAGAAACAAAAGGGCCCTCGCAAAGACAGCTCAGAGTCGGTGAAGAAATACGCCATGTTTTGGGACGGATGTTTTCACAAGACAATATTTTTATTGACGGATTAAAGCCCTCTTTTTTGATGGTGACGGAAGTGAAAATCGCTCCGGATTTTTCATTTGCGTCTGTTTTTATTCAAGGTATCGGATCGATTGATACGGATGAGCAAATTAAATTGTTGAATGCTCATAAGGGACTTTTTCGATATCATGTGGGAAAAAATGTTCGGTTAAGAATTGTTCCGGATCTCGTGTTTAAATCGGATACGGGGTTTGAGGAGTCAAAGTATATTGATGCCCTTTTAAATGATCCAAGGGTAAGAGCGGATATTGAAAAAGAACGAGATGATGAAGCGTAATGTTTTGTCTTGATGCGAATATTGTTTTTGCGTGATGATTTCTTAATTAAAAGATTGAAATGAATGCAGAGCGGATATCGAAGCCGGACGCTGATTTCTATTTTTTAAAGGGGATATAAAGTGGCCTATATAAAAAATCAAATAGACGGATGGCTTATTATAGATAAACCTTATGAATTGGGTTCTACATCCGTTGTCACTCGATTAAAGCATATTTTTCATCCGACTAAAATCGGACATGCCGGAACATTGGATCCGTTGGCAACCGGTGTTTTACCGATTGCTTTCGGTCAGGCGACCAAAACAATCCCTTATGTTATGGATGGGAAAAAAACATATACTTTTGAGGTGAGTTGGGGTGTCCAAACAGAAACGGATGACGTTCAAGGGGAAATTATGGCTCAATCGGATCGGAGACCGTCTCGAGAAGAAATAGAAAAAATTATTCCTGAATTTATCGGAACGATTTTGCAAAAACCGCCTGTTTATTCGGCTTTAAAAATTCAAGGGAAGCGAGCGTATGATTTGGCAAGAGCCGGAACAATCGTGGAATTATCCGAGCGACCGGTTGTGATTTATTCTCTCAAAATATTAGAGCATACGCCCGATAAAACATCATTTGAGGTTGTTTGCGGAAAGGGTACTTATGTCAGATCTTTGGGTCGAGACATGGGACAAAAATTGGGCTGTTTGGGCCATATCACGCAACTGAGGCGAACACAATGCGGGCCCTTTACCCTCGAACATGCAATTTCACTTGAAAAATTAGAAAAAACAGAATATAATAACAACACTTCGTTTTTTGTTCCGGTCTTAACCGCACTGGACGACATCTTGGCGTTGGCTGTAAACGGAACAGAGGCGAGGGAATTGAGACAAGGAAAAGCCTTAATTGCTGTTTCTCGTTTTCCATCAGTGAAAGAGGGAGATATTTGCAAGGCCGTTTATGGGTCTCAATTGGTTGCGTTAGTAAAATGTGAAGGCGGGTCTTTTAAACCGTTTCGTGTTTTTTTAGCGCCTGAAGAACAAATTAAATGAAAGGAAAAAACGATGTCGATTTCAAAAGAACAAAAACAACAAATTATTAAAGATTTTGCAATCCAAGCCGGAGATACAGGTTCACCGGAAGTTCAAATTGCTTTGTTAACAGCTAATATTGCTGCTTTATCAGAGCATATGAAAACACATGCTAAAGATTTTCACTCTCGTCGCGGATTGATGAGAATGGTTTCTAACAGAAGATCTCTGTTGGGATATTTGAAAAAGACGGATTCTAATCGATATGATTCGTTGTTAAAACGGTTGAACTTACGTAAATAGTTCGATAAAGGAGAGCGTCAGGGGACGTTCTCCTTTCAATATGTCTGTATGAAGGAAAAAGAATGAGTATTTTTAAAACATATAAAAAAGAAATGATGTGGGGGGGAAAACCCTTAAGTATTGAAACAGGTAAGATTTCTCGCCAGGCTGACGGCGCCGTTATTGTAAAGTATGGTGAAACGGTTGTGCATGCCGCGGTCTGTGCTTCTAAAAAAACACCGGATACGTTTGAAGATTTTATTCCGTTGACGGTTAATTATCAAGAAAAAGCCTATGCCGCCGGTCGTATTCCGGGTGGATTTTTTAAACGGGAAGGGAAGCCGTCCGAAGGTGAGATTTTAATTTCTCGTTTGATTGATCGTCCGATCAGACCGTTGTTTGTTAAAGGATTTAACAATGAAACACAAGTGACGGTGACTTTGTTAAGTCATGATTTAAAAACACAACCGGATATTGTTGCCATGATCGGTGCTTCTGCGGCCTTAACAATTTCAGGTATTCCGTTTTTAGGCCCGATCGCCGGAGCTCGTGTCGGATATATTGACGGAGAATATGTATTGAATCCGGATATGGATCAGGTGCGACATAGTCAACTGGATTTGGTTGTCGCCGGTACGACAGAAGGTGTTTTGATGGTTGAATCAGAGGCTCAAGAATTGTCCGAGGAGACCATGTTGGGTGCTGTTTCTTTTGGCCATGAGAGTTTAAAACCGGTTATTGAAATGATCATTGATTTAGCTGAGCAGTGTGCGAAAGATCCATGGTCTGTTAAGGATGAACCGGCAGAATATGAGGTTGTTCGTCAAGAAATTCAAGAAAAATTGGGAGATCAAATTGCCGAAGCTTTCCATATTCATGATAAACTGGTTCGTCAAGATAAACTAGCCGAACTCAATGAAAAAGCACATGAATTGTTCGTTGATCGTGAAGCGGAAGATGCGGCATGTGATAAGATTTTCCATGAGATTGAAGCACGTATTATGCGAGATATGGTTTTAAAAACGGGTCAACGGATTGATGGTCGAGACACCAAAACAATTCGTCCGATCACAACGGAGGTAAGTGTTTTACCGAAAACACACGGATCGGCTTTGTTTACCCGTGGTGAGACGCAAGCGTTGGTTGTTGCGACACTCGGAACGGGAGAAGATGAGCAGGTTATAGATTCTTTAGCCGGTGAGTATAAAGAAAAATTTATGCTACACTATAATTTTCCTCCGTACTCGGTTGGTGAAGTGGGGCGTTTGGGCTCTCCGGGACGACGTGAAATCGGACATGGGAAATTGGCTTGGAGAGCGATCCATCCGATGTTGCCGAGTTCAGAAGAATTCCCGTATACGATTCGAGTTGTTTCCGAGATTATGGAATCTAACGGATCCTCATCTATGGCGACGGTTTGCGGTTCGACATTGGCATTGATGGATGCCGGTGTTCCAATGAAAAAACCGGTGGCCGGTATTGCTATGGGGTTAATCAAAGAACCGGATCAATTTGTGGTCTTGTCGGATATCTTGGGTGATGAGGATCATTTGGGCGATATGGATTTTAAAGTCGCCGGAACAAAAGATGGCGTGACCGCTTTGCAAATGGATATTAAGATCACTTCCATTACAAAAGAGATTATGGCACAAGCCTTGGCACAAGCTCATGAAGGACGGTTGTTTATTTTAGGTAAAATGGCCGAAAGTTTGGCAGAACCTCGTCCGGAATTGAATATAAATGCCCCACGGATTATCTCTTTACAAATTGATAAAGAAAAGATTCGGGATGTTATCGGAACAGGTGGCAAGGTTATTCGAGAAATTGTCGAAAAAACGGGTGCCAAAATTGATATTGATGATGATGGCCTTGTTCGAATTGCCTCCATTTCGGGTGAAGCCGGTCAGGCAGCTCTGAATTGGGTTAAGGGAATTGTTTGCGAACCGGAAGTCGGTCAAATTTATGACGGAACGGTTGTTAAATTGATGGATTTTGGTGCGTTTGTAAACTTTATGGGCAATCGGGACGGGTTGGTCCATGTTTCCGAAATAGCCCCGTATCGTGTTGAAAAAGTATCGGACGTTTTGCATGAAGGAGATCGTGTGAAAGTTAAATTTATCGGAACGGATAATCGTGGAAAGATTAAACTCTCCATGAAACGAGTTAATCAGGAAACAGGAGAAGAAATTCCGTTTGAAGATAAACGTGATCATAAAGATCATAAAAATCACAAAGGTCATCGTCATTCGCAAGACCAAAACGGGACGGAAGATTTGGAAGTACGAGAGGTATTACAAGTCGGAGAATAAATTTTCCCACAAAAGACCCCGCTTTCGGCGGGGTCTTTTTCATAGAGAAAAAAGCACTCCCCAAAGTGGTTCTCAAAAAAATGGCGGTACTCAAAAAATGGTTGAGTTCTTAAAAGAAGAAGGGTGAGCTTCAAAGGGAAGAGCGAAACTCACAATGGTTGGGGTTTTCAAAAAAAGAAGGCCCCCCAAAAGGGAGAGCACACTCAAAAAATTGAACTTTTAAAAGCAGAATAACGAGCCAAAAAGAGAAGCGTACCATTTATAATGATCTCGGATAGCAGTATGATTTTGGTAAAAAAAGAAAGCTACCGCTCTAGCCGGTGGTTTTTCTTTAAGGTATAACCCTAATGGTACCGACAAACCCCTTAAGGGGATATAACGGTCTGACAAGGTGAAGATGACTTGCTACCCGTAAACGCCTCAAAATCCAGTGTTAACTGACTCGGCTCGTATCTTTTTTTGTTGATTTCGAATAGACACACTTATTTTTGAGTATTCTGAGCAGTCGTCTTTACATAAAACTTTACCCCAACACTTTTTGTTTTCATCTACAAATATCTTTGAGACACAACTCCTCTATGTCGATACCAAAATTTTGCATTTTCCTCTGTTAACTGACTTTGCGCTGCTTCTTCTTTCAGTTGGTTTCGGATATACTCAGTCATTTGTTGAGTATTTTGTGATCTATCATCTTTATATAAGAGCCTTGACCCCGACATTTTCCGTTGATAGATACGTCGTTTTCTTTATATCCAAATTCTTTGTGTCGATATCGAAATTTTACATTTCCCCACCTTTCATATATTGCTAGACTCCTTTTACCTTTGAGATAACCCATAACCGAACTTATCGAAAGTTTTGGTGCTATCTCTATTAACATATGAATGGGCTCACGACAGACCTCTGCTTCTATGATGCCTATTTCTGTCCATCGGCATTATTCTCTTAAAATATGCCCCATTTCCAGACGATGCTCTCCGTACAAGGCCTATTTACGATATTTGGGTGCGAAAAAGACATGATATTGGTAATGGCATGTTGTCTATTCTATTATATGTGTGTTCATAAAAAAAACTCCCTTACTTTTGTTCGACTTTCGTCTGACCGTCTAACTTACTGTCGCAAAAGAGCTTTTTATGTGTAAAGCTCTACGCTCTCCGGAACGACCGACCGGTCTAGCCGATAGTTTTCATATCACAATAAAAAGAGCCAACGATCGGTTGGTTCCACTGACGAAATTTTCTCTTATAAAAACGGTCGTAAAAGAGGTAAAATCTGAGAGGCTTTACCGATATTCGAATGATTGGATTTTCTAAAGAAGAATGACGAAACGGAAGAGGGAACATACCACACATAATGGTCTGCATTTTCAAAAGAGAATGATGAAGCCCAAAGGAGGGTAAGCCACTCAAAACATAATTGGTCTTTATAAAGCAGAATAACGACCCCAAAAGAGGAGTGTGCCATTCATAATGGTCTCGGATAGCAGTGTGATTTTGGTAATAAAAAGAGCCAACGATCGGTTGGCTCCATTAAGATTAATAAGATTTTCTCTTATAAAAACGTTCGTAAAAGAGGTAAAATCTGAGAGGCTTTACTGATATCGGATCCGCCGGCCTGTGCCATATCGGGTCGACCGCCTCCGCCTTTGCCACCAACTA
Organism: uncultured Alphaproteobacteria bacterium; assembly: GCA_949286245.1. Classification (GTDB taxonomy): domain Bacteria; phylum Pseudomonadota; class Alphaproteobacteria; order CAAHEQ01; family UBA3637; genus CALXPF01. The sequence goes on along the minus strand of CASECF010000076.1, from coordinate 8,726 downwards.
ACTCAGAAGCCTTTTGAACAAATGTAATGGCGTTATATCGGTCTGTTAAATCGGGGGTGACAGCAACAACAATGGATACTTTATTTGAGTCCGTTGAGATTAACGCAATAACACCGGAACCGATTTTCTTTTTGAAAGCATCTGCTAAAGGCTTGAGCTCTTTTGCCGGCGTTTGTGACAATAAACGTCCGACAAAAGCAATACCGTTGATTGTTTCTGTTTGCTCTTCTGCCGATCCGGATCCGCTCATGGCGACTTTTTGTCGCAAATCGGAAACCTCTTTTTCCAGTTGCTTCTTATCGTCCATTAATGTATGAATTTTACTTAAAATCTCGGATTCGCCCGTTGTTTTTAGCGTTTGAATTAACTCGGAGATTAAGTTTGCTTGTTCTTGCTCTTTTTGAAGTGCCGGTAAACCGACAATCGCTTCGATTCGTCTGACTCCTGAGGAAATACCGCTTTCGGAGAGAATATGAAACAATCCAATATCTCCGGTTGCTTGTGCGTGTGTTCCGCCACATAACTCACAAGACAGTCTCTCTTCTCCGCTTCCCATGGAAACGACTCGAACCGTTTCTCCATATTTCTCATCAAAAAGAGCCATGGCCCCCTGTTGAATGGCGGCTTCCGGAGTCATCAATTCGGTTATAACGGGACGATTGGATAAAATCATTTGGTTAACAAGAGTTTCAACCTGTAAAATCTCCTCTCGAGTCATGGCTTTATGATAGGTAAAATCAAACCGGAATCCGGTGGGTGTCACCAATGATCCCTTCTGATGAACTTGTGGACCTAAAACTTTTTGAAGAGCGGCTTGCAACAAGTGGGTTGCCGAATGGTGGGCCCGAATATTGAAACGACGGCTTGAGTCAATTTGAAAGACCCCTGTTTCTCCATTCAACACTTCTCCTTGTTCCACTGTTCCGATATGAACAATTAATTTTGAATCGGCTTTTCGAACGGTATCGGATACTAAAATCCGTGCATTTTTTGTCGTGATTGTTCCCGTGTCACCGACTTGTCCCCCCATTTCTCCGTAAAAAGGCGTCTGATTAGCAACAAGGTAAATTGTTTCACCGGCTTGTGCTTTTTCTACCTCTTTATTATTGTGAACCAAACTCAAAATTTGAGCCTCCGCTTCATCCGTTTCGTAGCCCAAAAATTCCGTTGATCCCGTTTTTTCCGCTATTTGGAACCATATTTTTTCATCTGCGTTATCTCCGGATCCTACCCATGATCGCCGTGCGTCCGCCCGTTGTTTGCTCATGGCTAATTCAAATCCGGTTGTGTCAACGGTCATGTTTTTATTGCGAAGAGCATCTTGCGTTAAATCCAACGGGAAACCGTATGTGTCATATAGCTTGAAAGCGATATCTCCGGATAAAGAATCTCCCTCTTTTAATAAGGCAGTTTCCTCATCTAACAACTTAAGCCCTTTGTCCAGTGTTTGTTTGAATTTTTCCTCTTCAAGTTTTAGGGCTTCCGTAATGAGTTTTTGATGTTTTATTAATTCCGGATAGGCTTCACCCATTGTTTCGATTAAAGAAGGAACCAATTGGTACATGAGCGGATCTTTATATCCGATTAAATGGGCATGGCGCATGGCTCTACGCATGATACGCCGTAAAACGTATCCCCGTCCTTCGTTTGAAGGCATGACGCCATCGGCCAACAAGAAAGAAGTAGATCGTAAGTGATCGGCTATAACGCGGAGCGAGGTTTTATATTCGCCGTTCGGATCCACGCCTGTTAAAGTGGCAGCATTGCCAATCAGTGTTTTAAAAATATCAATTTCATAATTATCATTCGTTCCTTGTAAAATAGCACTGATCCGCTCTAATCCGGAACCGGTATCAATACATTTTTTAGGAAGCTCAATGCGACGACCATCCGGCAAATCCTCGTATTGATCAAAAACGAGATTCCAAATTTCAATAAACCGATCACCGTCTTCTTCCGGTGTGCCGGGGCGACCACCCCAATATTGTTCTCCGTGATCGTAAAAAATCTCAGAACAAGGACCGCAAGGACCCGTATCACCCATTTGCCAAAAATTGTCTTTGGTGGCAATACGAATAATATCCTCGTCTTTTAAACCGGCAATGGATTTCCACAGCTTGTAAGCTTCATCATCCGTGTGAAAAATCGTCACCAATAATTTGGATTTATCCAAGCCGATTTCTTTGGTTAATAACTCCCATGCATAGTATATGGCCTTTTCTTTAAAATAATCCCCGAATGAAAAATTTCCCAACATTTCAAAAAAAGTATGGTGGCGTTTTGTATATCCGACATTATCCAAGTCGTTGTGTTTTCCGCCGGCTCGAACTGATTTTTGAATAGTCGCAGCTCTTGGAAACGGGGGATTTTCGGCGCCGGTTAAATAATTTTTAAACTGCACCATTCCCGAGTTGGTAAACATTAAAGTCGGATCGTTTTTGGGAACCAATGAACTGGCAGGAACAATGGTATGGTCTTGTCTTTGAAAGTAATCGATAAACTGTTTTCTGATTTGTGCCGTGATGTTTTTACTCATGTGCCCTCACATCTGTTCTGATTAAAAAATTCTGTGTTTTTTTAAGCTTTTTTAACGATTTTGTCAATAAAAAATGTCCGGCGAATGCCGGACATTTCGGGAAATAGCCGGCTTATTCTGCTTCCGTTGAGGCCGCTTCATCGGCTACAATTAATTTTTGTGAAATATCTTTGGCGTGTTCTCGAACCGTTTTTTCAATCTCATTTGCCAATTCCGGATGTGCTTTTAAATACGCTCTTGCCGATTCACGTCCTTGACCAATTCGCTCCCCTTTCGCTGAGAACCAAGACCCCGCTTTTTCAACAATACCGGCTTTAATTCCTAAATCCAACAGCTCTCCCGTTTTAGAGATTCCTTCGCCGTACAAAATGTCAAAATCAACCGTTTTAAACGGTGGTGCCACTTTGTTTTTAACAATTTTAACCCGTGTCTGATTTCCAACGGTATTTTCTTTGTCTTTAATGGCTCCGATACGACGAATATCCAAGCGAACGGACGCATAAAATTTAAGTGCATTTCCGCCGGTTGTTGTTTCTGGATTGCCAAACATGACGCCGATTTTCATACGGATTTGGTTAATAAAAATAACAAGCGTGTTGGCTCTGGCAACCGAAGCTGTAATCTTACGCAAAGCCTGACTCATCAAGCGAGCTTGAAGACCCATGTGAGAATCGCCCATTTCTCCTTCCAGTTCGGCTTTCGGAACTAAGGCTGCCACCGAATCCACGACCAAAACATCAATCGTTCCCGATCGAACAAGTGTATCCGCAATTTCAAGTGCTTGCTCTCCCGTATCCGGTTGTGAGATCAATAAATCGTCAATTTTAACACCTAATTTTCCGGCATAAATCGGATCTAAAGCGTGTTCCGCATCAATATAAGCGCATACACCTCCTTTTTTTTGAGATTCGGCAACAACGTGCAAAGCCAATGTCGTTTTACCGGAACTCTCCGGACCATAAATTTCAATAATGCGACCTCGAGGTAGACCGCCGATCCCCAAAGCCAGATCCAATCCCAATGATCCGGTGGAAATGGATGGTATTTCGATGGCGTTGTCTTTTTGACCCAGACGCATGATGGATCCTTTGCCGAATGCTCGTTCAATTTGGCTGAGTGCCGCTTCCAATGCTTTATCTTTTTCCATGTTTTGTTCCTTTATTGTTCTGTTTTTAAATTGAACTCAGTATATCTGATTTTTTTTTAAAACACAACGCTTTTTTTATGTGTCGGACATTTCTTGTTATTCAAAGGAATCGAGCCCTTTCCAGTCAAAGAAATCAAGTTCTTCCCACTCAAAGAAATCGAGATTATGTGAGGAGTTTGAGACAGTGAGCGATCATTTTATGATGTGCCATAAAAAAATTGATTTTTTTTAAAAAAGGTATATAATCTTTCTCGTTTTTTTTTATTGTTTCCCAATCATACAACGGCGGAGGTTCAGCGATGAATGATTTTGCACAAGATTTTTTTTCGGAATCCATGGTTTCTTTTTGTATTTTATCTCGTATGGCTCAAAAACCCGAACAGTACAATTACAAAACAAAAAATGGTCGTTCGGCTGTCCGGCGGTTGTCTGAAAATTTTTTAGATATGATTAAAAGTAAAAACGGCGCTTACGATCAAATTGGTTTTGTCGGATTTTGTTTGCGCTCCAGATTGTTTGATCGTCATGCGCAGGAGCTGTTGTCAAATAATGAGGAAACGATGGGACATTTAATGACTCTTTACAGTGCAGTCATCACACAATTAAAAAAACCGATGAATTTAAGTGTGAATCACAAAAAAGCAGATGTTGATGAGGCGGGGTTGGCTGGATTGACGGATGGCATTAAATTGGCTAAAAAGGTGTTAATGGTGGCAATGGCTCAAAATAAGGAATTGGTGACGCTTTCCGATTATATGGACTGTTTAATGATGGTGAATGCAAGGCGTGTTCGAAAAAGTCGTGTTGTTTCCCCGTCTTCGAAGAGCCGGTCTTCTCGTGTCAGACAGTAGCCATGCCGATTATTAAGAGACGAAATGCCTGATTTGGATGGCTTTAAAAAAACAAGCGGTAGCCATGTTGATTATAAGAGACAGAATACCTGATAATTGTTATTGTGAATGTTAACGATTACACTATCTCAGTGCCGATTAAGAGATAAGGTCTTCCTCTTGACTTTGTCGGATATGTTTTGTATATTTTTGAAAAAAACAATAATTAAATTGAGGATTATAAAATGTTTGCGGGATTATCAGAAAGACTTTCTTCCGTTTTTGACAAATTGACACGGCGTGGAATTTTGACGGAATCATCTGTTGATGAGACGATGCGTGAAATTAAAATAGCCCTCTTGGAAGCGGATGTGGCGTTGCCCGTTGTTAAATCTTTTATTGCTTCTGTTCGGGAAAAGGCTATCGGGGAACAGGTAATTAAATCTATTTCTCCTGCTCAAATGGTTGTTAAAATTGTTCATGATGAATTGGTTAAGTTGTTGGGTGAATCAACCGAGTTAAACTTAAAACAATTGCCGTCCGTCATTTTAATGGTTGGGTTGCAAGGATCCGGAAAGACAACATCTTCTGCCAAATTAGCGGTGAGATTTCAGAAAAAAGGGAAGAAAGTTTTGTTGGCCAGTTTGGATACATATCGGCCGGCTGCGCAGGATCAATTGGCAGAGTTGGGGGTCAAAAACAATCTATCCGTTTTGCCGATTGTTGCGGGTCAAAAACCGCTTCAGATTACGGAACGGGCTCTACGGGAAGCTAAAGTCGGCTTGTACGATATTTTGATTTTGGATACAGCCGGTCGATTGCATATTGATACAGAGATGATGGAGGAGGTCGCCGCTGTTCGAGATATATCTCATCCGAGTGAAACCCTGTTGGTGGTTGATTCTTTAATGGGTCAAGACGCCGTTAATTTAGCAAAATCTTTTTCGGAGAAGGTTGGAATTACGGGGATTGTTTTGACGCGAGTAGATGGAGATTCCAGAGGCGGAGCTGCTTTATCCATGAGAGCCGTGACGGGTTGTCCCATTCAGTTTTTGGGGTTGGGTGAAAAAGCGGATGCTCTTGAAGTTTTTGATGCCAAACGGGTTGCGGATCGTATTTTGGGAATGGGAGATGTTGTCGGATTGGTTGAGACGGCCATTGAGAAAATCAATCAGGAAGAAGCTCAAAAAACAGCGGAAAGGATGTTGTCGGGACAATTCAATTTGAATGATTTGTTGGATCAATTGCGTCAAATTGAAAAGATGGGTGATATTCAAGGAATTATGAAAATGATTCCGGGGCTGTCTAAAATACAAGATAAGATCAAAGACTCGGATTTAAATAATCAACTGTTAAAAAGACAACAAGCCATTATTTTATCCATGACGCCTCGAGAAAGAAAAAATCCCGATTTATTAAAAGCCTCTCGCAAACAACGGATCGCCAACGGAGCCGGTGTCGCCGTTAATGACGTTAACAGATTGTTGAAACAGTACGAACAAATGGCGATGGTTATGAAAAAATTTAAGAAAATGGGCCCGTTCGGAATGATGTCCATGATGAAAAAGGCCGGCCAGCTGATGGGTGGGGCAAATCCTTTCGGGGGCGGACATAATCCTTTCGGGGGGCTTCCGCCGTTTAAATAATCATCATGTGAGTTGTGTTTTTATAACGTGATTTTTTTAACCTTAAATAGCTTGATTTTTAAAATAAGCGTTTAATGTTATTTGAATGGTTTTGTTTTTGCTTGACATCGGCTTTTTTTTATGCTAAAAAAACATATCTTTCAAAAAGCTGAATTATTCAGTCTCTGAGGAGATACATCAATCTGTGCGGGTGCATACATTGGTGCAATTTTTGTATACGGTTTTTTGACAGGTAAATGGAAAAGACAAAAAAGAAAGGAAAAAAAATAAATGTCAGTTCGTATTCGTTTAGCTCGGGGCGGATCTAAAAAACGTCCGTTTCATAAAATAGTTGTTGCAGATAAACGCTCTCCGAGAGATGGTCGCTTTATCGAAGTTGTCGGTTTTTATAATCCGTTGTTGCCGAAAGATCACGCAGATGCTCTTCGTATTCATGAAGATATCGCCAAAAAATGGATGGCTCAGGGTGCTGAATTGACGGAGAGAGTTCAAAAATTATTTGCTTTGGTCGGATTGGCTGAGAAACCGGTTATTCGTGAACAACCGAAAAAATCTGCTCCGAAAGCAAAGGCTCAAGAACGCTTAAAAGAAGCTCAAGAAAAAGCGGAAGCGGCTCGTTTAGCAGCTGAAGAAGCAAAGAAGGCGGCTGAAGAAGCGGCTCAAGGATCATCGGAAGCTTCAACTGAACCCTCTGCTGAATAAGGAATACAAATGTCCCATCTTGTCTGTGTCGGTCAAATTGTAAATGTGCATGGTATTAAAGGTGCTGTCAAAATCAAACCGTTTTTGACAAATCCGATGGATTTATCCGTGCTGGGGCCGTTTACAGATAAACAAGAAAAGCAACTTTTTGAGATTCATGTATTGAATTCGCATAAAGATCTCTTGCTGGCAACCGTTAAAGGTATTTCAGACAGAACATCGGCCGAACGATTGAAAGGAGTTAATTTATATATTCCCAAAAGTCGTCTACCTCAAAAAGAAACGGATGAATTTTATTACTTTGATTTGATCGGATTAAAAGTGATGGAAGGGTCTCGCGATTTCGGGGTTGTCAAGGCGGTTGAAAATTTTGGGGCCGGTGATATCTTGGAAATACAATTAAAGAACGGGAAGGTGTTGCCGTTTGATTTTTCTCAAGCCACTTTTCCGGTTGTTGATATTGAAAAGGGAACGATTGAAATTGTTGTGCCGGATGGCATGAAAGAGGTTGTTCATGAAGATTAACGTATTAACACTTTTTCCGGAAATGTTTCCGGGGTGCTTGGGATACTCCCTTGCCGGTAAGGCGTTGGCTGAGAAAAAGTGGACACTCAATGTCGTTAATATTCGTGATTTTGCAACGGACCATTATCAATCGGTTGATGATACGCCGTTTGGCGGGGGTGCCGGAATGGTTATGAAGCCTGCTGTTTTAGATGCGGCTTTGTCAGCTGTTTATAAAGGGGGACCCCTATATTATTTATCACCTCGGGGTCGTCTTTTTGATCAAAAAGCGGCGCAAGAATTTTCTTTATTTTCTGAAATAACGTTTTTGTGTGGTCGATTTGAAGGAATTGATGAACGCATTATTGAAAAATGGAAGATTCAAGAAATCAGTATCGGAGATTTTGTTTTATCGGGCGGTGAGCCGGCTCTTTTAACATTATTGGATGCCGTTATTCGTCTTTTACCGACCGTTATGGGGAATCAAGAATCATTATCGGAAGAGAGTTTTTCGAACGGGCTTTTAGAGTATCCGCAGTATACCAAGCCACAAAATTGGGAAGGACGGGAAGTTCCCTCTGTTTTAGTGTCGGGGCATCATCGTCTTATTCAAGAATGGCGGTTGGCACAATCAGAAAGTATAACACAAACAAGAAGACCAGACTTGTGGGCAAAATATCTGGATCAGAAAAATATTAAGAAAGGATCTTAAAATGAATTTAATTAAAACATTAGAACAAGAGCAAATTGACAAATTGGGAAAAAAGATTCCTGATTTTAAAGCCGGTGATACGGTTAAGGTTATGTGCAAAATTATTGAAGATAAGGGTCGTGAACGTTTGCAGGCTTATGAAGGTGTTTGTATCGCCAGAAGTAATGACGGTCTTAACTCGACTTTTACGGTTCGTAAGATTTCTTTTGGTGAGGGAATTGAACGTATTTTCCCGCTCTATTCTCCGAATATCGCCAGTATTGAAGTTGTTCGTCGCGGTAAAGTGAAGCGGTCTAAAATTTACTATTTACGTCAATTGTTCGGTAAAGCTGCTCGTATTGCCGAAGATAAAGAAAAATATGCTGACGAGGCAGAATAAAATTTCAAACAAGCTTAAAAAAACCGTTTCTGAAAAGAAGCGGTTTTTTTATGATTTGACCGGAACACTCTCGTCATCGGCAGGGAGATGAAGACATATATCCGTTTAGTCGGTTGGCTCGGAAGCCTTTGGAGGGGCGAGCGTCGTTCGGAGGAGAGAAAAGGGCACTTGTGTCAGTAGGTGAGTGCAGGCTACCTGTTGGCTGTTTGGTTTATGACGCCTTTGGAGGGGCGAGCGTCGTTCGGAGGAGAGGAAAGGGCACTTGTGTCA
>CASECF010000075.1 GCA_949286245.1 uncultured Alphaproteobacteria bacterium | reverse complement strand
GAAGTGATGGTAAATGCTATTCCTGTGATGAAGAAAAAAATATTGATGTAACCTTTGTTTCTCATGAGAGCTGTGACCAATGTCCGGATACAAGAAATTTGTATAACAATTATTGTGTTCCAAAATGTTCGGGGGATTCACCGCTTAGGGGATCAGATAACAAGTGCTATCCGTGTGACACGGAAACAAGAGTTCCCGTCACTAATATGACGGACGCTTGCTATGAATGTGCTGACCAGCGAAAACTCGATGGAAATTATTGTGTCTTAAAGTAAAATAAGATATTTCTTAATAATAAAAACGGGTGAATTCCATATATTCATACGGAGAAAATTTTCCCTAATGGCTTTTGCGATTGAAGAGGGGTGTTTTTATATTATTTATTTTTTTCTTGATTTTTATTTAAAAAAGGTGTATAAAATTTACACTCGATTTTTTAGTGTTTATTTTTGTGTTGAAAGGGGGGGAGTCCCATAGTTACAATCGTCGTTCATGATAACAATATCGAACAAGCTTTGCGTGTTTTGAAGAAAAAAATGCAACGTGAAGGTAGTTTCCGTGAAATGAAATTGCGTCGTTATTACGAAAAGCCATCTGAAAAGAAGGCTCGTAAAGCAACTGAATGCATTCGTCGGTCTCGTAAAATGCAACGGAAACGCTTTAGCATTGAAGGTTATTAATTGAAACCTTTTGTTATCAAGCTCCTCTTTGTGATTCTATCAAAAGGGGAGTTTTTTTGTTTGCTTAAAAAAGCCTCAAATTAAATTAATTAAAGCCTTTTGTTATCAAGCTCTCCTTTGTGATTCTATCAAAAAGGGGTGTTTTTTGTTTACTTAAAAAACTCTCAATACACATATTTATTTTTTTAGTTGTTCGTGGATTTAAAAAAGATTGCTTTTTGTATGCAATAGAGTATATCCTTATCGATAGAATGTATCTCTATGCCTCAGAAAAAGGATCAATATGAAAATAATCGGTGTGATGACAGGTAATTCAATGGACGCTTGTGATGTTGTCTTGACATCGTTCCAGAATGAAAAAATGGAAGATCTGGCTTCTTTTACACTCGCTTTTTCGGATGATATGCGAAAAAAAATAGATTTTTTACGATATTTAATCGTGCAAGAAAAAATATCTATGGTCGATTTAAAAAATCTTCCTGCTTTTCAACAAATTCACGATGAATACATCCATTTGGTTGCTTCTTGCATCTTAACTTTGATTGAAAAAAGCGGTTTTTCAAGATCGGATATCGAGGCTATTGGGTTTCATGGAAAGACATTGGATCATTGTCCGCGTTCCGTTGCCTTAAAAAGAGGAGAACGCCCCTATACCTGTCAAATGGGATCCGGTCAAATGTTGGCGGATTTGGTTGGTATTCCGGTTATATATGATTTTAGAAGTGATGATGTGATGAACGGTGGAGATGGGGCCCCTTTGGCGCCTCCGCATAACGGACATTTGGCACAGAGTTTGGGAATTCAAGATGCTATTTTTTATAATGCCGGAAATACATCCAATATTTCTGTTATTTCCAAGGGGACAGTTATTCAAGGATGGGATGCGGGCCCTTTTAACGAATTTCCCGATTATTTAATGCGAACCTATCAAAACGAAATGTGTGATTGGGACGGAAAGGAAGGGAAAAAAGGAAAGTTGATTAAAGAACTGATTCAGACGCTTTTTTACAATACCTCTTTGATGCCGGATGGCTCCAATTTTTATTTGATGCCTCCGCCCAGATCGGGGGATCCGGCTTATTATCGATTTCCAGCCGATATTTTGGAAGGCCATAAAAATTCATTTTCGGATATAATACGAACAGTTGAGTTTTTTAGTGCTTATTTGGCGGCGTACACTCTTAAATTTATTTCACAAGATATTCACATACCAACGGATTTTATCTTGTTTGGCGGTGGATGGCATAACCCCGTTTCCAGAAAGGATTTTGAACATCTATTAACAGGGAAGGGCTTTGTTTTACCGGAACATCAGACTGATTTTGAGAAAATTCGTAGTCGGTTTACTCAAAAACCCAATCTGGTTGTTTCTTCTTTGGGTAAATATATGGAAGCTCGAATATTTGCTGATTTGGCAAAACACTTTCTACTTAAAAAAGAATGGTTTGAAACAACCTTGACAGGAAGTCTTTCCACTTGCGTTTTAGGACGAATAAGTTATCCGAATCAAGGAAAAATTGATGATCAAATCAACAGAGCCTCCAAGGGATGGCAAGAGGGAGAAAAATAAATTATTTGCTGACACTATCCGCTAAGATAGCGACGTTCGTAACAAATAACTTAATTGAAATCGCTAATAAAATCACCCCGAAAAATTTTTGCATCATATAGATGACCCCTTTCCCAAGAACTTGCTCTATGCGTTCCACTAATTTTAAAATAAAATAAATCAGAATGACGTTTGCAAAAATAGCAATTAAAATATTGATATCATCAAATTGAGACCGAATAGAAAGAAGAGTTGTCAAAACACCTGCTCCGGTGAGTAGTGGAAAAGCAATCGGAATAAAAGTGGCATCTTTTGAAGCAGTTGGCGCTCCTTGTTTGAAAATTTCAACATCCAAAATCATTTCCATTCCAATGAAGAAAATCACGAGAGATCCGGCAACGGCAAAAGATGAAATATCCAAATGAAAAAGAGATAAAAAGGCATCTCCGACAAAGAAAAAGCTTAAAAGCATAATCAGACAAAAAATAGACCCTCTTTTCGGATCAACAATACGTCCTTTTTTCTTTGTATTTAAAATAACAGGAATAGCCCCGACCGAGTCGATAACGGCAAACAATACCAAAAAAGCACTGAAAAATTGTTGAAAACTAAACTCCGTAAAGAATGAGACAAATGACATACGTACCTCTTTTTGATGGACTGTCTAAAGACTTGTCAAAATTTTGATTTAAAATTATTCTTGAAAAGATCCGATTTTGTTGAAAACCAATTCTTTTTTATTTTTTAAGACCAAAATAAGTTGACCTTGTGTTGCTTTGTAAGATTGGACTTCGGCCAGATCTTTGAAATAGTCAGATTCGGCTTTCATGATTTCTTGAGGCCCCGCCATCATTGTGGATCCGACAGGACCTAAAGTCATATAGTGATCTTTTATTTGATAGGTGCCGAAATATCTATTTAAGGCCCGTCCGAAGAAGCGGTTGTCAGTCTTGGAAAAAGCAATGGTTATTTCCACATCTTGTGGTGTTCCTGTCAGTTTATATTCATATCCTTGAATGGACTCTTGCGGTTTTTGGCAACCGACCAATCCGACTAAAACAGTTATAATAAATAAAAAGTTTTTCATGTGTGTTCCTTTCCTTAAAGAATTTTTCTGATTTATACATCGGTTTGAATGATTTTGCAAGACTATTTTAACCTATTGATACTTTATGATATTTTTTATTTTTTTATTTTATTAAAAAAAAGTATTTCTTTTTTTGATTTTGTTATAATATAAAAAGAGATAAAGGAGGATCAAAAATGGATGCATTATTTACACAGGAAGAATGGCAAGATGTTTCCGATGTCACTTATCGTATTAAAAAGGTTTCGGAATTAGGCGATCGAGCCCGTTTTCTGTATACAAAATTTTTTGAAAAATTTTTATTGCCGGAAATTCGAAAAATATCACAACAACCGGAGCATGGGTATCACGGGATTGATCATACGGAGCAAGTCGGCTTGTTTGGATTGGATTATGTCATGAGCTTGAATGAAAATCCATTGCCGGTCTTATATGCCGCCGCTTTGCATGATTGTGCTCGTATGGGAGACAAATATTCGGCAGAGCATGGCCCGAATTGTGAACCGATTGCGAGAGCGTTTCTGAATACATCTAAGGCGTTTTTACTCTCTCCCGATGAAAAGGAAATGATTATTCGTTCTATTGTTAATCATACGTCTGGATTGGTGGCTCCCGATTATATTTCCGCCTGCCTTTGGGATGCTGATCGAACGAGAGTCTCTTGGGATTGTGGATATGTTGAAGGCTTTTTTAATACGGAAAGAGGAAAATATGTGGCTTCCTTGGATGAGGAGGGCCAGCAAGAATATTGGAATGAAATGATGACCTTTTTAGAAACAAACAACTTAAATTCAACACCCAGTGAAGAAGTTAAACAATCGTTCGGTTATTCCCCATCCATGCATAAAGATTTTGTTCAAATTTATGACGCTTTGGTTGAGTTGAAAGATAAGACGCAAATACAAGAAAAAAAAGGAGGCAGTTAATGTATGTTATCGGATTAACCGGTGGATTGGCTGCGGGTAAAACAACGCTCTCCCAACGATTAAAACAAAAGGGATATGCCGTTGTCGATGCTGATGAGGTCACTGCGGATCAATACAAACAAAATCATGAACTTATCAATGAAATAGAACAATCATTCCCGAATGCAGTTCATGATCATCAGGTCAATCAATCGGAATTGGGTATTGAAATTTCCGGAAAGCCGGAAAAACTTCAGAAATTGGAGGAGATTACATATCATTATATCCTTGAACAAATTTTGGCAGAACTGCAACAAAAAGAGAAAGAAGGATATGTTTTAACGTTTTTGGTCGCTCCATTGTTATTTGAGACAAATTTAGGAGGACTGTGTCATGCGAGTATTTGTCTTTATACTTCGGAAAAGGAGCAGAGAAGAAGGGCTTTTTTAAGGGAGGGAATGACCGAGGAAAAATTTTCTGTTTTAGTCAAAAGACAGTGGCCTACCGATAAAAAAAAGGAATTGGCATCTTATAGTATTTGTAATGAGTGCTCCGAGGAGAAAACAGAAGAATTGATAGATTCGTTTTTGAAAAAATTTTTTGAATCGCATTCATAAAATTTTTTCATAATAAAACGTATGTATTTTTCGTCCGGTGAAAGTAAAAGAGAAAGTGAAAATCTTGAAAAGTGGCTGGGGAGATAAAAAGAGATGATTGACCTTTTACTCATTTTTTGGTATGTATAAAATATCGGTGATAAAGAAGGGATGAAAGATGAAAAAATTAATTTTTCTTATATGCATGTGTGTTTCCGGTTGTGCTCTTTTGAATTCGAAGGGAGAGGCTACGGAAGAGAATTATCAAGCTTTATTGAATACATGGATCGGGAAAGATAAACAGAGTTTGATTGAGCGGTGGGGAACGCCGACACATGATTATGAAATTTTTGGAAAGACGTATGTTATGTATTTTCGGTCCCGCATGGTTCCGGTTTCTGCTGAAAATCAGTTGGAAAGAATGCCTGATGTCGCAGATAAGAAATTCTTTGAGTTTTCCGAGAAACCGGCCATTATCAGTCTTTCTTGTCATACGGAATTTTTAGTGGAAGACAATATTATTACGGCTTGGCGATTTGAAGGAAATGACTGTAAGGCATATGGAGAAACGGAAAAAGAGAAATAGGTGTTTTTTTTGAGAGTGTATTTTTTGTTTGACATCTGTTTTAAAACATGGTATACAAGACCCATTCATTTGGGCGACTAGCTCAGCTGGTTAGAGCACCTCGTTTACACCGAGGGGGTCTGCGGTTCGAATCCGTAGTCGCCTACCAATAAAAAAGGAGAGATTTTATCTCTCCTTTTTTATTGGTTAGTCGTCTGGGATTTGAACCGCAAGCGGTTCGGCGAGGGGCATTGGCATAGTCAAAGGCCCGAGAGACGCCGTTAGGCGGTCCGCGATAAGCGGATCAATCGTGCGTCAGCCGATTGACAATCTCGTCGTCGCCTACCAATCAAAACCTTAAAATTCCTAGAGAATTTTTGAGGCTTTTGTTT
>CASECF010000074.1 GCA_949286245.1 uncultured Alphaproteobacteria bacterium | reverse complement strand
CGTATGATCTTTCATTAAAATCAGGAATGAACATATATGAGAGATAAATAAAATTATGCCGGTGTGATACTATCTTATGAGAAGAAATCTACCACCACTAAGCCTAATGAATGCACAATTTCCGAAAATTATACGTGAAGCAGGCTTAATAGCGCAATAGAACATATAAATTGTGATAAGATGTCATACACAAATCGTAATGAAGCCTTTTATATTATAAAATCATTTAAAATTAAATACTTATATGAGTATTTTTTGTCGCAAAAAAAGGATCCTTTTTTTTATACACCAAAGAATAACACAAAATCAAGGTTTTTTTGATCTAAAAACCGTTTCAAAAAAACGATCCTTTTTTTGAAACAGATAAGAACCGGAGGGAGAGAAAAATGAAACTAAAAGAGTTCTTTGTAAAACAAAAAATAACCCCAAATAAAAAAGACGCTGAATCAGGCCGTTCCATGGTGGAGATGCTCGGTGTTCTTGCCATTATCGGTGTGTTATCGATCGGTGGTATTGCCGGATACACCATGGCGATGAACCGCTATCGTGCCAATGAAATCATCGATGTCGCCTCTAAAGTCGCCGTTATCGCTATGTCCAAACAAAAGCCTCTTTGGGAGCCCCAGCCCGGTGTTCCAGTTACGAATGTATATGCCCGGATGAATGAAGTGACAAGGAGTAATAATGTTAGTGGAGCAACCAGTATGAATGGATATCAAAACGGATGTGTGAGTATTACAGGACCTCTCAGTGAAGGAACGTTTAATGCTATTAAGTCGATTGCGGGAAATAAATTTATAAGTGGTACTTATTACAGCCCCGAATATAGTGCTATTTTATTAAATTTTGAGATGTATTAAAAAATCTTTAAAGTTTGTAGTGGTACTAAATCTCTAAAAACACCCGATCTCACTCAGATCGGGTGTTTTTTTGTGTTTTATGGCAAATAGATTTTTAAATATACGTTATTCTCTTAGAAGAATGGGATATTCTTCTCTTTGAAACAAATTTTTGCTTAAAACGGCTTGATTTTTCGTTATCTTTTGGTGTATAAAAAAAGGAACCTTTTTTGAAACAGACAAGAACCGGAGGGAGAGAAAAATGAAACTAAAAGAGTTCTTTGTAAAACAAAAAATAACCCCAAATAAAAAAGACGCTGAAGACGGTCGATCCATGGTAGAGATGCTCGGTGTCCTTGCCATTATCGGTGTGTTATCGATCGGCGGGATTGCCGGATACACCATGGCAATGAACCGCTATCGTGCCAATGAAATCATCGATACCGCTTCTAAAGTTGCCGTCATTGCCATGTCTAAGCAATATTCTGTTGACTTTTCAATTTACGCAACCATGGATGAAGTAACCGAACGCGATAATGTGGCCGGAGTAACTTCTATGACGGGATATGATAATGGAACTGTTTCTATGTTTACTGAGTTTGTAGATGCTGGAACCTTTAATGCTATCAAGACTATTGCCGGAAATAAATTTATTAGAGGAACTCTGGAAAGCTCTGAGATGATATTAAACTTTGACAGATATTAGGAAGAAATCTTTAAAACTTGTATGTGTGCTAAATCTCAAAAGGCACCCGATGCATCGGGTGTCTTTTTTATATTTCGAATTGTCAAATGATCTGTTGATCGCCATGCTCTTTTAAAAAAAGTCCAAAAACAGAGACAACCGGATGAGAAAAATCTTTATAAATCTGTTCATCCCACACCTGGAATTCTTTTCTCCTCTTCTCTCATCATATCTGTCCGACTTTCTCTCTCAAGTCCTTTTTCGGTCTTTTAAATACCCTAAAGGGGGCTCTTCATAATAAGAGCCCCCTTTTTTCTTGTATTTTGAAAGACGCTTTACTCTGTTTCCTTTTTGATTTGAGATAAATCCTCATTTCGGAAATATTGATTGGATTTCATCGTCACGTCCAACAATTTTCCCAAATGATTTTTCTTATTAAAAATCGCAAAAGCATTCACATCTTTCGGGAAACATTTACCCCCATATCCAAACCGACCATCCGGTCCTGGAACATGGGTATGTGTCGGACTTAAATACCCGCTCAATAAAAATCCTTCTCGAACCGTATTATATTCCGCTCCCATTTTTTGACAGAGCTCATACACACCGTTAAAATAAGTGACTGCCAACGCACCAAAAACATTGTGTGCATATTTGGTAATTTCTGCCTCAATATTGCTCATATAAATAAGTTTTTTAGACTTGAAAATCTCGTCGATAATTTCTCGCTCTCCCGTCACAATCAAGTCTTGATGGCAAAAATCATCATATGCCGTTCTCTCCGTTAAAAATTCGGGCATAAAATGAATCGGACGCTCAAATTCTTCCGTCAATTTATCCGCCGTCCCAGGTAAAATAGTCGTTCGAATAAAAATCGGCGCTTTCCCCGGTAAATCCCGAATAATGGATTTCAACAGCGTCAAATCCTGTGTCCCATCATCCTCTGTCGGAATATGAATCCCAATAAAATAAACCGTACAGTCAGAAATATCATCATTGATCCCCTTGGGTGGATCGGAAATTGCCATTTGACATTTGGTAAATTCCTTAAGCCAACGCCCAAACGTCATTCCGATAACGCCGTATCCAATAATTCCAACTTTTATTTGTTCTTGTGTTAACATACTTACTCCTTTATCCCTATATCCGATGAAATCACTGTATTTCCGATCGGCTCCATATCCCCGATCCCATGAATTTTCTCCACTCCCGGAGTCGTTTTGACAATTTGAACAATATCTTGCAAAATCTCCGTCAAATACGGAATATTCATGGAAATCAAAATACTTAAAATCTTAAATAAAACGGCAATAACCAGTGTCGCTCCAATCGTTAAACCGACTCCTCTTGCGATCCCCCCCAGCAAATTGACCCAAATAATATGCCCCGGTCTATTCACATAATTGACATAATCTCCCAGCTTCATCTTGTCAATTCGATCGGCAACTTTCTGCAACTGGCTGATTTTTTCCGTTTCAGTCAACTCTCTTGAGGGATCTCCATTTGCCGTCTTATTTGTTCTTTTGAGTTTCATTTTTAAGAATTTCCCGATACATCGCCAGTGTCCGATCACACATTTTTTGGATTGAAAAATTATCTTGAACGGATTTCATGGCCGCCACCTCAATTTCTTGTCGTTTCAATTCCGGCATATCCAAAATCTGATCTAAAACACCGGCTAAATTTTGAACATCTCCAACAGCTGTCAAAAAGCCCGTACGACCATTCGAAATCAATTCGGTCGCTCCGCCATGATTAGAAGCAACAACAATCTTTCCCATTGCCTGCGCTTCAGCAATTCCACGTCCGAAAGATTCCGGTTTGAGTGTCGGTTGAACCACAATATCGGAAAGAGCATAGGCAACCGGCATTTGATCCCCCGGCAATTTAAAAAATTTAATCTCTGTCTCTGCCGGCAACTCTTTGACTTTTTGTTTCAATTCTTCCTCATAATCCCCCTTCGGATTACCGCCGATAAACAAGAGTGTCACCGCCTTATGCTTCATTTGTTGAACCGCTTCCAATACAACGCTGTGACCCTTAATTCGAGACAACCGTCCAACCAACGTGATAATCGGCTTTTCTAAAGAAATACCTTGCTTTTTAGCCAATGCCAACACTTGTTCTTTCGAGACCAATTCCGGTCTGAATTTGGTCGTATCCGCTCCTCTTGGAATTAACCGAATATGTTGTTCCAAAATACCATATTCCTTAATCAAGTGTTGTTTAATAAAAGCAGAAACCGCAATGACCAATCGACCTTGTGTCATCACCCGATTATAGGCTTTTTTAAAAATAGCAGGACTCGTCCCGTACAATCCGTGGAAGGTTGCAATATACGGGACACCCGTCTTTTGAGAAGCCCATTTAACCGACCATGCGGGAGCACGAGACCGAACATGCATCAGCGCTACATTCTTTTCCTTAATCAATCGAATCAGGCGGTACTCGTTTAACCACATTTTAAACGGATTTTTTGTTTGAACAGGGAGTGTAATATGCTCCACACCCAACGCCTCTAATTCCTTAACCATAGGCCCACCCGAAGAAACAACAATATTCGGCATACCAGCCTTTTGCAACGCTTCCGCAATTTCTATGGTTCCTCTTTCGACCCCACCCTGATTAAGCGCCGGAATCACTTGCATAATAACTTGTTTTTCGCTCATTTCTTTCCCTTTCCTGTTTCATATAAACCAATCACTTTTTGATAAATGTCCAAAACCTTTTTTTGTCCTTGTCTGATCGAGAAAAGGTTTTCAACCGTTTTTTCGGCTTGACACTGCAATTTTTTGCGTTGTCCGAGAGATAACGATAACACATGATCCAACGATCGAACCAAAGAAGTGACATCTCCTGTTTTAAACAAAAAACCGCTCTCCTCATTTTCAATCACTTCTTGATTGGACGGAATATCACTGGCGACAACCGGTTTCCCTAAAGAAAGTGCCTCAACAATTGTTCGATCAAAAGAAAGCGGAACCATTGTCGGGCACACAACAATATCGCTTAACTGATAAAACAACGGCTTCATTTCCGGAGATATCTCAATCTGTTGAACCGTCACCGTTTTGGGAAGATCCGAAATCTGATCTTGCAACAAAAGGACATTTTCTTTCTCCCCCCTCAACTCTTCTTCATCTTTTGTCTTGACAAACAAACAACTGATTTCCGTTTCTTTCACGCACTTCAATGCCTCTAACAGAAGTCTGTGTCCGCTTGTTTGAGAAACCGATCCCATAACGGTTAAAATCGGTTTTTCGGGTGAAATCTGATATTTCTCCATAACCGCCGTTATTCGATCTTGCCTGACTTGATCTAATTGATATCGTCTTAAATCAATAAAAGGATAAGAGACAAAAACGCGTGACGGAGATATCTGATAGTCATCAACCAAAACCCTTTTCATGGCAGATGAAACAGTCATTAAAAACGTCTCTTTTTGAAGAGTTTTCCTCTGGTATATTCCCTTAATTCCCTTCTCTTTTATAATCATCTCGTCAAACGAAATAATCAGTGGAATTCCGAGTTCTTTGGCTATCTTTTGAAGCCCTCCCTTCAAAGAAGGCGCCCGCAAATGAATACAATCAATCCGTTTCTCTTTAATAAACGATATCAACGCATGAAATGCCCGATATTTTTTAAACGGATTAGCGGAATCCAACGACAAAACCAGATGTTCAACCCCCCTTTTTTTTAAGGCAACCGTTAATTGGAAAGAAGGAGCAACAGAAACAACGTAGTTGGAAATACCTGCCTCCTGCAAAGCAGTGGCCGTCTCCGTAACCTGACATTCTAAACCACTCCCCCCCCTTGGTAAAATCTGTAAAAGGATCATTTGGGATGTCATTTAAAACCTTATTGATAAAAAACCTGTCGATCTTCTTTGGTCGGCCGTCTTAACGTATAATTTCTGCGTTTCATACAAGCTTCATAATCATCATAACTCATGGACCAATCCGCTGCAACCGAATTCACATACACGGGTTGTGCCCCCGGATACGGAACAAATTGAGCCCAAATACCATGATCCGAATCATTATCAAACCGCAAGTCCAAATCAGGCGGCGTTCCCCAACCCCACGGCATACCGGGCCATTCATACGGCCACATATCCGCCTCCGCCAAACATTGATTATGATCTCTTGCAAACCAAACCGCCCCCGTATTGGGTCGTTGCCAATAATAAATGCGTTGTCCGTCACCACCGCAAGCAGTTAATCCCAACAAACAAAAACTCAATATCAAAAGTGTCAATTTTCGGCTCATGCGCTTCTCCTTAAAAATCTAAATTGGCATACGTATCTGACGGTATTATACCCGCTAATTTATCTTGAAGTAAAGAACTAAATGAAGGACGAGACTTAATTTTTGCATACCAAAGCTTCGCATCTTGATAATCTTCCCAGGCAACTTCCCCCAAATAATCCAAAACAGAGATATGAGCCGCCACATCCAAATCAGCAACAGAGAGATTACGCCCCCCCAAATAACTCCGTCTGGCTGCCAACCAATCCACATACCCCAAATACCTCTTTAAATTTTCTCGTCCCGCTCGAATCAAAACAGAATCCGGAGATCCACCCGTCTTTAACGCTTTAATGACTCGTTCTCCCACCAACGGTTTAAAAACATCCATATAAAAAGAGGAATCAAATAAATTCGTAATCCGTCTTATCTCTGCTCGTCCTCTCGGCGTTTCTCCCAATAAATTCGGCATCGTCTTCAACTCGTTCAAATATTCCGTAATCGCTACATGATCTGTCAAAACATGACCATCCGGTTCTATTAAAACAGGAACATCCCCAAACGGGTTTAATTTCAAAAATTCCGCTCGACGATCCCAAGGCGTTTCAAAAATCAAACCGTACGGCATCCCCTTTTCATACAAAACCAACCTAATTTTGCGAGAAAACGGACACAACGGATAATGATATAAAGTCCTACGCTCTGTCATTTTTTTTAGCGATCTCCTTCAACACTTTTGCCATTTTTTCAGATGGCTTTAAATCATCGTTCAACCCCAATAAAGAAAGGCCCTCTTCAACCGGTTGTTTGGGATTTTTCAACAATTCTTTTAAAACTTTTAAGACATTGTCAACCGTGCAATCATCTTGTAAAAGTTCCGGAATAATTTCTTTATCCGTTAAAATGTTCAACAAATTGGCAAACCGAACATTCAATAATCGTTTAACAATATATCCCGTGATCGGACTGACCTTATAGGCGATCAAATGCGGAACCCCTGCCATGGATAATTCCAAACTCACTGTCCCTGAGGCCGCCAATGCGACTGTCGAGGCCGAAAAAGCATCATATCTGTTCTTTTCTCCTTCCACAACAACGTGAGGAACAGTCCACCCCTTAAGTGCACGCTTCACCCGATCCGAAACCGTCTTAACAGTCGGAACAACAACAAATAAATGAGGCACTTGTTTTTGTAATTGCTCCGCCGATTCCATAAATGTCGGCAATAAATATTTAATTTCGTTTTTACGACTCCCAGGTAAGACACACAAAACAATCGCATCATCGGGAATACCATGTTGTTTCCTAAATCTTTGACCATCTCCGTCCTTAGCTCCTCCCTCAACAACCGGATGTCCGATATACGTTGTTTTCATTCCGTGCGGTTTAAAATAATCCTCCTCATGAGGTAATAAACAAAATAAATGATCAACGTATTTTGCTATTTTTTTAGCTCTTCCCTTCTTCCACGCCCAAACTTGCGGAGCAACACAATGAACATGAGGAATGACAAACCCTTCCTTTTTAAGACGCTTATGAATGCGAGCCGAAAAACTAAAACTGTCAATCGTCATCACGATATCCGGATTCTTAACCCGAATATCTTCAATAATTTCATTCATATGCTTTAAAATACGAGGAATACTCGGCACAACTTCCATCAAACCCATCACAGACAAATCAGAGATATCAAACAGACTATGAAGGCCCTCCTCTTCCATTGTTTCTCCGCCGACTCCGTAAAAGACGACATGCCCCTTTGTCTGCTCTTTAAGAGCCCTCATCAAACGAGACCCCAATAAATCTCCGGACGGCTCTCCCGCAATCAAATATACTTTTAAGTCACTCATGATCCACCCCCACAATAAAAACACCCAGTTGATTGGCTAATAAAACTGTCTTTTCAATTTCAGCAACCAACACGCCTCCCGACTGGACGGCAATTCCCCTTAACCCTGCATTAAAAACAGATTGAACGGTATCCGGTCCGATCGTCGGTAAATCAACCCGATGATCTTGTTGCGGTTTAGAGGCTTTAACCAAAACACCGCCCGATCCTTTTCGCTTTAAAAGTCCAGCCCTCTCAATCAAGGCCTTGGTTCCTTCAATCGCTTCAACCGCCAAAACCAATCCCTGCTGAATAACAACCGCCTGCCCGACATCCGCCTGACCTAACACATCCGCAACTTGAAAACCGTGCTCAATGTCACGCCAATCCTCTTTTGCGGGAGAAACAGAACCAAACACGCCTTTTTGAGCCAATAAAGAAGGGAGAATCTCATCGACACCGATAACCCGAAACCCCTCTGCTTCAATTTCCCGAATAACCGCCCGTAGTAATCCATCATCTCCCAAGGCTTTGAGACCGATTTTAGTAAAGAATTTCATTCCACGCCAATCCGGACATAATTCCAAAAGGCCGGGGCGTCTGACTCCTCCGATCAAAACAATTTCCGAAACTTTCTGCTTCTTCATCTCAGCAAAAGCCGATCCGACATCACCCAAACGAATCCATTTCATCGGAATGCCGTCGGGCAACAAAGCCGGATCCGCATGACCCTTTAGTGCCAACACAAAAAAAGGTCTCTTTTTGGCTAGGCACTCCTGTATCAAGCTATTTGGCAAAGCTCCGTTTCCGGCGACGATTCCTAATTTTTTCATATAAAATCCTCTACTTGTCCGGTTGTAAGATATTGTTCTTAGAGGGATTCTCAACAAATGCAATAACCTTTTGAACCAATGCATTCTTTTGATATACCGGATCTGTCTTTATCTGATCTATTCGTTCCGAAAAAGTCTTATCCTCGTTCATAAACAAGTCTTTATACGCCTTTTGCAAAACCAAAATTTGATCTTTTTCATACCCTTGACGTTGCAATCCGATTAAATTCAATCCGCCTAATCCGGATCTCGGTCCACCCATTACAATCCCAAATGGAATCACGTCTCTCGTAATACCGCACATTCCTCCAATCATGGCTCCTTCACCAATACGGGTAAATTGTAAAATCGCAGACAACCCGCCTATCGTAACACGGTTATCAACCCGAACATGTCCTGCCAATGTTGCATTATTACTCATCACGATATCATCTCCCAAAACACAATCGTGTGCAATATGACTGGCCACCAAAAACAAATTCCGATTTCCGATTGTTGTTATTTTATGATCCACCTCCGATCCGACATGTGCCGTCACATGCTCTCGAAACGTATTGTCATCTCCAATAACCAATAAAGCATCCGGTGCATTACTTCTTTTATGTTGAGCAAGCAATCCCAATGTCGCAAACGGATATACCAAATTACGCTTTCCCATAGTCGTATAGCCGTCTACAACAACGTGAGAGATCAATCGAGTTCCCGAATCTATCTTGACATTCGGTCCAACCGTGCAAAAGGGACCTATTTCCACATCCTCCGCCAATTCGGCGTGAGAATCGACAAGTGCCGTCGGATGTATTTTAACCATTTAAAAATCTCCTAACTTAAGATTTTTTAAAAACCATAGCACTAAAAATGGCTTGTGAAACCAATTTTCCGTCTACTTTCGCTTCCCCCCGAAACTTAAAGACATTCCGTACCGATTGCTCTTTTTTGACGTGAAACTCCAAAACATCTCCCGGCAAAACGGGCTTTCTGAATTTAACCTCATCCACCGTCATAAAATAAACACTATTTCCGGAGCGTTCTTCTTCCGGAAAGGAGGTCAAAACAATAATTCCGGCCGTTTGAGCCATGGCCTCAATCTGCAAGACGCCGGGCATAATCGGATTCCCCGGAAAATGTCCCTGAAAAAATTCCTCGTTCATTGTCATATTTTTAAACCCAATTCCCGATTCTCCCGGAATCACGTTTTTCATACGATCCACCAATAAAAACGGATATCTGTGCGGCAACATCTTTAAGATATCCCCAATTCTGATTTCCTCAATCATATTTTCCGGTTTTACTTCTGTTTGTTCTTCCATCATTATTTTTCCTCTTCTTTTTCTTATTGATATTCTGTCTTATTTTTTTTCTGTTTTCTTTTGTGTGAGTCTCTGTAAGGCAACCAATTGGCGCATATACTCAACACGTGGCAATGCCGGTGAGCCCATCAAAACAGCTCCGGCCGGAACATCATTCATTAAGCCGGATTGAGCTGCAATTTGAGCACCTGTTCCAACCTTTAAGTGCCCCGCAAAACCGACTTGTCCCCCCGCAACAACAAAATCTCCGAACTCGCAACTACCCGCAATGCCGACTTGAGAAACCATAATATTACACTTTCCAAGCTTGACATTATGAGCCACTTGAACCAAATTGTCAATTCGCGTACCGGCGCCGATCACCGTATCTCCCATAGCCCCCCGATCTATTGTCGTGGATGACCCAACCTCAACATCATCCTCAATAATAACTCGACCAAGTTGTGGTACCTTAACAGGACCCTTGGCTGACATAGCAAACCCAAATCCATCCTGACCGATATGCGCTCCCGGATAAATATAAACTTTATGACCGATTAAACTGTGTGAAATCGTTGCATTCGCTCCGATCGTACAAAAATCACCCATCTGAACCCCCTCTTCAATCACGGCGTTCGGATGAACATAACAAGAGCGTCCTAACACGACATGAGGTCCGATATAAGCCCCCGCTTCAATTCGGCACCCCTCACCTAAAACGGCAGTCGGATCTATATAAGCCCGAGGAGAAATAAACGACTCAACCGTCATCGGATAAAATGCTTGAGCAATTAAGCCGTATGACCGATGCGAATCGGCGGAAACAAGAGGAATACACCCCTTTGGAACATACGACAAAAATTTCTCAGGCACAATGACGGCTCCTGCCTTCGTTTGAGATAATGCCTCTCGTACCGAAGGAATAAAAGCCCACGAAATATCCTTTTCTCCTGCTTGTTCCAAAGAAGATACATCCTCAAAAACAAGCGTCTCATCAATTCCCTTCGGAAGAGAAACCTCTCCGATGCTAGCAATCTCTTTCAGTGTCAACCCATTCACCTTATGAAAAAATCGTTTATCTGCCATCTACTTCTCCTTGTGTCATTGTTATCAATTCATCCGGATCCGGAAAAACAATTTGTATCGTTTGTTTATTGAGTTCCTCAATAAACAAATCCGTCACATCCAAATCCGAATCATGATACATAAGTCCTTCTCCATCTAAAACAATTTGATACCCTTCCCGAGACGCAACCCTTTGAAGCGTCTGACGAATAATTTCAGACACCTGATCCAATACTGATTGTGACGCTTTGTTAATTTGAAGTGCCTGCTCTTGATATTTCTTCTGCAATGCAACCGTTTTTTGTTGTAATTCATTCAAAGCTTTTCTAAATTGGGATTTTGTCATTTTCTTCTGCTTGCCGGCCAATGCTCGATCTTCTTGATCCAACACTTTTTTTTCAGCCAAAAAACGAGCCTCCCATAAGGCATCATACTTTTTTCGCTCCTCTTGTATTAACCGATAAACATCCGCCTGTTCAAATACTTTGTTTGAATCAATAACAACCACAACCGGTTGATGGGTCAAATTCATAAAAAATAAAACAAGAAACAAAACAATAAATCCCACAATGCTCGTTTCTTTCTTGTGATGAACAATCCAATCCTTGGAATAAAAAAAGAATCCCTTCCCCATCTCTTTAATCAGTAAAAGGCTCTTTCTCAAAAACAAGACCATTCGAAACAAAATACTTTTCACTTTTTCCACTTTCATGAGATTAAAAAGCCTTTCCGAAATTCAACCGAAATACTTGCGTTTCATCCTCTTTTTCTTTCAAAATCGGGAATGCAAAATCTAAATTGATTAAGCCCATCGGTGATTGCCATAAAATACCGGTTCCGACAGCTGCTCGAATCGAACTCGAATATTCAATAATATCCGCATTGAACTCATCCGGTTTTCCAATATATCCGGCATCCGTAAACACCTTTCCCTTAATACCGAATTCACGGGGAATTCCAAGAGGGAAAGTTAACTCGGCAGACGCCGTCACATACCAATTTCCGCCCAGTGCGTCTCCCGTATACCGGTCTCTGGCCCCAACGCCGCCATACTCAAACCCACGTAAAGACATATCGCCCAAGAAATATCTGTTATTAACACGAACATCTTGTCCGTCCAATCCCCAAATACGTCCGCCGTCTCCCCGCAGAGAAAGAACAACTTCTTCGGCGACCGAAAAATATTGAATACCCATCACATTAACACGGAAAAATTTTGTATCTCCGCCAAGACCTGCAATATCTGTTCCTAAAGACAAATAATACCCCTCGGTCGGATTGATGCGACTATCCCGCTTATCATAAGATATCTCCTGACCAATCAAAGAAACAACCGTTTTTCCTTCTTGATCTTTAATATAAATGGATGCGTCTTCATCAACATCGTGAACATCGTCCTGACGAAGTGTGTAGCGAACAGACTGACGGAAGGCCTCCGTGTAATTCCATCCCAATCGACCCGTGGCACCGACTGTCGTATAATTATAAGAGCTGGAATCCTCATTGTCCCGCGTATTTCTAAAAATATCAACTCCCGCCAATAAATCCTTATCCATAAAATACGGATCCGTCAACCCAATCAAATACTGTGTTTCTTTTTGTGAAATAAGAGCGTTTAAATTAACGGTATTTCCCGTTCCTAAAATATTCCTTTCCACAATCCCCGTTTCAAACAACAAACCGTCATAAGACGACCAACCGACACCGATATTAAATGCGCCGGTTGATTTTTCGGCAACGGAAACATCTATGTTTGTTCGACCGGAATCATCCGATATGGGAACTGTTTTAAAATCAACCCGCTCAAAATAATCCAAATCCTCCACTCTCTGCTTTGAGCGTCTCAATTTTGCCGCATTAAACGGATCACCCTCCTTTATGCGAAACTCTCGCCGGATAACCTTGTCTTTTGTTCGATCATTTCCAAAAATATTAATTTGATTGATAAAAACTTTCTCACCTTCTTGAACTCTAAAAATAATCTGAACCGTTCTGTCTTGATCATTTTTTATAAACTCAGGTATAATTTCCACAAAAGCGTATCCTTCATCTGCAAACTCATTTGATAAAATTTCAATACTTTCATCTATTTGATCAACATTAAACAAATCATTCTTCTTAAATGTTATCAACTTTTGTAATTTTGTTTGAGCCTGATCATGATATTCCGGTAAGCTTACCTTGATCTCCGGTTGAGCAAATCGATATTTCTCTCCCTCAAAAACCTCAATTGTTATAATAAAACCCTCTTTATCCGGCATCAACTCGGCAACAGCACTTTTTACCTCAAAATCGACATATCCCTTTTGCAAATAAAATCGTCTTAACAATTCCTTATCGTAATTCAACCGATCCGGATCATATGTATCCGTCGTTGCAAAAAAGCGATACCAAACACTCTCTTTTGTCATTAAGGCATCTTTTAAATCAGAAGCCGAAAATCGTTTGTTTCCGATAAAATTGATTTTTTTAACAACCGTCTTTTCCCCTTCATCAATTTCAAAAACAACATCTACTCGATTTTGATCTTTCTGAATAATTTTGGGCGTCACCGTGGCACCAAATCGTCCGCTTCGTTTATAAAGCTCCAACAACCGATCTGCATCCCCTTGGGCTAAACTCTGTGTGTACACAGATCGTGATTTTAATCGAACTTCGGTTTTTAAAACATCATCATCCAGTTTTTTATTTCCCTCAAAGTAAACCGTATGAACAATCGGATTTTCAACAACCGTAATTGTCATCCGCCCCTTGTTCATTTTGACCTGAACATCCGAAAACAAACCGGTAGCAAATAGTGTTTTGGTTGCCGTATCCAAATCGGACGCCGATACATCATCTCCCTCTTTTAATCGCAAATAATTCAAAATCGTTGCATTTTCTATGCGGGCCGTTCCGCTGATTGAAATATCAGTCAACTCCTCTGCTGAGACGCTTAAAGAAAAAAACACGCCTGTCAGTAAAAAAATAATCGGTTTTTTCATCCTAAGATCCTTTGCATAATACGGGGCACATCTAAAAACATCGTATAAGCAAACAAAACCAGTAGAATGCTTAAACCCGAAAACAGCAACATATTTTGCGTTCGATCCGACAACGGCTTTCCTCGGACGGCTTCAACCGCATAAAAAGCCAAATGCCCTCCATCCAAAACGGGAATCGGCAATAAGTTCATAAAACCGATGGCAATCGAAATTTGAACAATAAAAACAAGTAAAGACAAGAGCCCCCCTTTTAAAGCGTCTCCGGAGGCCTCGGCAATACCCAAAGGTCCGCGCATATCCTTGGGCGAACGATGATCTACCAAAATTTGTTTCAAATAAATCAGCGTATCAACCGTCATTTGATAAGCACTCAAAGAGGCTTTTTTAAATGAAGCCCACAAACTCAAATTTTCATTTAAAACCGTTAATTCTATCGATGATTTAATACCGAGTTGCGGAATTCCGGAATCTGATAGTTCCTCCGGCAAAACGCGAATTTCTTTTTGCTCCCCGTTTCGATCCAAAACAATATTCAAAACCTTTCCGAATTCCGTTAATCGAATAGCTCTTTGAATATCGGCATATTCCTTAATGTCTTTTCCGTTAATCGATAAAAAACGATCTCCCTTTAAAATCCCCGCCTTTTCGGCCGGCATATTCGGCACCAACTCTCCAACGACCGGAGGACGTACAATTTCTCCCATAGTCCAAATAATTCCCGTCAGCACAAAAATCGCAAAAATATAATTCATGGCCGGTCCGGCAAAAATAATCGAGGCTCTTTTCCACAATGGTTGGCATAAAAACGTATACTTCTTCTCCTCTTCCGGAATACCCTCATCTGAAGACTTAGCGCTGGCAGCATCTTCATCTCCCAACATCTTAACGTATCCCCCGAGCGGAACGGCACACACTTTCCAGCGTGTTCCCCGCTTATCAACACGGCTCCACAATTCTTTTCCAAATCCAATCGAAAAATCGGTCACCTTAACACCGCACGCTCGTGCGACCATAAAATGTCCTCCCTCATGGACAACCACCACAAGTGAAAGGACAAATACAAATGCCAACAAATAAACAAGTGTCGTCAACATAATCAGTATCCCCCTAATCCCTGATTAAACAAAAACAAAATAAATGCCGTTACAACAGACGCAAACAACAATCCGTCAACCCGATCAAACAATCCTCCGTGTCCCGGTATCATATTGCTGGAATCTTTTAAACTGAAATGTCTTTTGATAAATGATTCAAAGAAATCGCCAATCTGTGAGATCACCGCCAAAATACCGGCAGAAATAACCAGCACAAGAACCAATCGTCCAAAAATAGTCTCATCATTTTCGGGAATATATTCATACGCTTTCAAATACAGGGCAAACACGTACGCAACCGTCATGGCAAATACAATACCGCCCACCAATCCGGACCATGTTTTTTTGGCACTGATCTTCGGCGCAAGCTTGGGTCCTCCAACGGTTTTACCGACAATATACCCACCAATATCCGTTGCCCATACAACAAAAAACAGCCAAAGAACAATTTCCCGACTGACATTTTCGTTAATATAATAAATATATCCTAACGATAAAATCGGCAAACAAATGTACAACGTTCCCAAAGAAAATGAAAGCCACGACGTTTTCCAAAAAACAACCGTCGTTCCGAGCAAAATAATCCAAAGCGCAAAGCTCGGATTTCCCTCTGTTAAAAAGGCTGTTAAACACGCCGTTAAAGCAATTAACAAACCACCTGCCGTTAATTTTTTATTGAACATATTCTCCCATTCCCATGCCAAGCCGGTTCCGAAAACCGCCAATAAAATCGGATAAAGGGGAATGGAATAATCCTCATAAATACTCTTACCAAACCAAATCGTACAAAAAACGATCGGAGCCAAAACCGCCGCCGATAAAATACGCAAAACCAAATTTGAATGCATCTTCTGATCCTTTCTTCTTTAATTGTTGTAGAATATCGCAAATTTTCAACATTCTGTCAAGAACTTAAAGCAGTTGACCAAAATGAAATTCATCCGTTAAAATTTATTGCTCCCGCACACGAGTGTTTTGAGAAAACTCATTTAGAACATGTTTCGTTCTCTGATCAGTGCAGAGTCTCTGTAATTTCAGGGAATTGGCTGTTAACAACCCGCCTATTTTTTCTCTTTTATCCAGATATGTCTCTTCCAAACAACGCACATCTCGTAATTGATCCGCTGATAATTTCAATGATTTCAGGGCTAAAACAGATTTGGCGGACAAATATTCCGAAAACCGATTTAACACCAAAGAAAACAAATACTCTTGTCGCTCTTGGTGACACAATCGAAACGGTCTAAAGCCTTCTTTTAAGGAATAAAAAGAAGTAGCTGCCTTCAAGCAACTTTCATGATATTTTGAAAACCAACTGACATATTCTTTATGATCTTTTAAAAAAGGGTAAATCTCAGACTTAGCTCTTTTTACCATACATCTCATAACAAAAAATCCACAAACTTCCCGTGCATAAAACAATTTATCCAGACGAACAGTCTTATCTGCTTTCATTTCCAACCGTTGGCTTATTTTATTATACTTATACACATAAGACAAAAACTCGGGATCTATTGAAGGAATCCCTAGTAAACGGAAACAATACTTAGAATTATGATGAAGCATCGGCAAAGAAACTCGACCAAAAGAAACACCTCTTTTTTCATAAATCTGTCGTGTTATTTCATAGGAATAAGCAGTTGCCTCCGCTTCGGCAATCATTCTCAATAGATAGAACTCTCGAATAGACAAAAGTTGATCTTGCCAATTTTTCGGATCTTTTTGAATAGCCTCGTTAAGCAATTCAAGATAAGAAGTTGAGTGTTCGTTTATGAATAATCGACCGTTTTTATACTGAAAATGATGAAATAATTCATGAATCAAAACAGGAAACATCACCTCATTCGGCAAATAAATGCGATAGCTGTCATAAGAAGCTTTTTCATGCCCGTCACCATTTTTTTCACCAAAAATAAAAGAAAGCGTATCCGCTTGATCTATCAGCTTTGATCCGATTGAAGTATCCCCGATCTGTTTTAAAAGTCGATATAGCTTTTCTCGTTGCTCGATCGTTGCATTTCGAACTTCAAAAATACTTCCTCGAACATTTAAATAATAAGGATGTCTACGCCCCCCTTGAGGAAATATTTTTTTCTTCAACGGCAAATATTTTCTCTTTTTCATTTTCCCCCTTAAGTGGTCTTCCCAAAAGCCATTATCACAACACCAAACCGATCCAAAATTTTCAGAAACATATCGGTTTCCCGTGATAACCTATTGACTCTTTTACAAGACACATTTCTTTTTCGAGGAACATCATACATTTTTTTTTGATTTTTGTCAATCAATTCCTAAAATCAATTCCGAAAAGAAGATTTAACAATCTCGATTTTATATCAAATTACAAAAGTTTTCCAAAGCGTCGCTCTCTTTGTCCATAGGATTGCAATGCCTTATCAAATTCTTCCTCGTTAAAATCCGGCCAATAAACTTTTGTAAAATAAAATTCAGCATAGGCTATTTCCCAGAGCAAAAAATTGCTAATTCGACTTTCTCCACTGGTTCGAATAACTAAATCCGGATCCGGAATATCTTTTGTGGATAAATAATCCGAAAAAATAGATGTAGAAATTTGATCTACCGTTAATTTATTTTCTTGAACATCTTGCACAACATGTTGAACGGCTCGCACGATATCATCTCGAGACCCATAGCTGAGAGCCAAAACAACTTGAAAATTCTCATTCAACGCCGTTTGATCCTCCAACTCATTCATCCGTTCAACAAGATCTTTCGGAAACCGATATCGATCTCCGATAAACCGTATACGAACACGTCTTTTTTTCAACTCCTCCACATCTTCTTTTAAATATTGACGAAACAAAGAAATCAAGGTATCAACCTCTTCTTTAGGACGCCCCCAGTTTTCGGAAGAAAACGCAAACAACGTGACAACACGGACTCCCCTTTTTTGAGCATGAGATAAAATAAGACGAACGGTCTCCGATCCTTTTTTATGTCCCATGGTTCTCGGCAACCCCCGCACTTGCGCCCACCGTCCGTTCCCATCCATAATAATCGCAATATGTGAAGGAATCTTCATCTGTTTCCATCCTTTTAAGGTTTCTTCATTTTAAACATATCTTTTTATTGTTTACTTTATAGAAATTATAAAAAAAATCAACCCTTGTTTTAATAAAAATCCAAGATCTCCCATCTCTTCCGACTTTTCAAACTAAAAAGGCGTCTCATCCGTCAGATGAAACGCCCGTTCACGTCTGATTAAACTTATCTTTTCCTCAATCGCCTAGACTTGTTTAATTTCAACTTCTTTAGCTTTAAGACACTCGTCCAAACTTTTAATGGCCGTATCCGTCATTTTTTGAATCTCGTCTTCATACCGATCTTGATCATCTTCGGAAATTTCATTGGCTTGTTTTAATTTCTTAACTGCGTCTAAAGCATCCCGCCGAATATTTCTGGCCGAAACCCGTGCCGTCTCCGTATAACGTCCGGCAATTTTAATTAACTCAATCCGTCGCTCCTCGGAAAGAGGCGGAATCGGAATCCGAATAACCACACCGTCATTCATGGGATTCAAGCCCAATCCCGATTCAATAATGGCCTTTTCAACTTTTTTCAACATAGTTTTATCCCATACTTGAACAGATAACATTCGAGCCTCCGGAACACTGACATTTCCGATTTGATTTAAGGGAACCATTGCTCCGTAAGCCTCAACTTTAATATCATCTAACAGAGCTGTTGTCGCTCGTCCCGTCCGCAAACCGGAAAAATCTTTTTTAAGAGCCTCCTCTGTCTTGGCTAATCGGGTTTGCATATCCGCTTTAATATCGGCAAAACTCATCTTGTTATCCTTTCTTCTTTCTTTAATAAAACTGTGTTTTATACTATACAACCTTTCATAAAAATTGCAAC
The DNA here is from genome assembly GCA_949286245.1 of uncultured Alphaproteobacteria bacterium. Classification (GTDB taxonomy): domain Bacteria; phylum Pseudomonadota; class Alphaproteobacteria; order CAAHEQ01; family UBA3637; genus CALXPF01. The sequence goes on along the minus strand of CASECF010000074.1, from coordinate 16,961 downwards.
TGATTTTTCAACTGAGGAAATCAAAGCTGTCCCTCAAAAAACAAACCCTTATAATCCACTCCTCACATACTCATCTTAAAATATCGTTTTTACAAATAAGCGCTCATTCTTTTGAGCATACCCCTATGAAACTCCACCATCTAATGTGCCGGTGGTATCATTTTAGATCAAACCAAGTTTACCCCATATCTTCGCACCCTTGGTGTTCAATATACCCGTCACATCACTGCCTCGTTGATACCAACAGTACCGACAAAATTACCATCCGATCAAACACTTTTCATGCCAAAATAACATTTTTAAGAAACGGATACACCTTCTTCATCGTGCCGTATTAGATTTAATTATACGCATAACACTATCTACTCTCATCTTTGGCGGAATTATACAAATAACACTATCCACCCTCATCTTTGGCGAAAAAGATACCAGAAGATGTATATGATCTTTATCATGGTTTTGTTCCATGAACTCTATTTATGGGTAGTGTTCATGAATTTCTCCCACCCATTTCTTAAAAAATCCACATACGCCTGCCTTAAATATCTTCTTACGGTATTTTGTCACTATCACTAATGATAATGGCAGTGATACACACAATTACTCTGTTTTCTATATATTAGCTGTTCCATCTCTTCTTTATAGTGCGAAGATATGGGTATATCTTCATCAATCTACTTACACAGGTAGTGTTCCTCGAATCATAAAAAAGGGATTTAAAGCTCTTTCGAACAATAAATCCCCTCAAATATTTTTGAGTTTTAAATTTCAAATTATTTAAGACAACTTGAAACTTCAGCAGCAAAATCTTCTTCTTTTTTAGCCAAACCTTCACCCAATCCAAATCGGACAAACGATTTCAAAACAACCGGCTGACCCAACTCTTTGGAGGCTTCTGCCAAAATGTCTTTAATCTTTTTATCCGGATCCATGATAAAGGCTTGTTCTTGAAGAACAACTTCTTCATAGAACTTACGAATACGACCCTCTACCATTTTTTCAATAATGTTAGCGGGCTTTCCGGAAGCTTTAGCTTGCTCTTCGTAAATCGATTTTTCATGAGCCAATGTCTCCGCATCAACGTCTGCAATACTCAAAAAACGAGGAGCCGTTGCCGCAATATGCATCGCAATTTTCTTTCCAAACTCCGTTAACTGATCAGCGGAAGCATTGCTTTCCAATGCAACCAAAACACCAATTTTTCCCAAATTCGGAACCATCGCCGTATGGATATACGGAACAACCACACCTTGATCAACAGAAACATATCCGGATCGTCTCAAATTCATATTTTCACCGATCTTGGCAATCAACTCCGTCAAGGAAGCTTCGACTGTTTTTCCTTCTAAATCAGCCGTCTTAATCGCATCCATATCACCCTTTTGTGCCAAAGAAACAGCCAATGTCTTTGTTAAAAATCCTTGGAATTCACCGTTTCGAGCAACAAAATCGGTCTCAGAATTTAATTCGATAATTGTTCCTTCCGTTCCTTTAACACAAACACCGACCAATCCTTGTGTAGCGGCTCGACCTGATTTCTTCTCGGCAACGGACAATCCTTTTTTACGCAAAAAGTCAATTGCCTGTTCCAAATCGCCTCCTACTTCGGATAAAGCCTTTTTACATTCCATCATACCGGCGCCTGTTTTTTCACGAAGTTCTTTTACCAAACTTGCTGTAATTTCTGCCATTTTTATCTCCTTTGTAAAAAATAAAGGGGTGGGGGGATCATCAGATACCTCCCGCCCCCAAAATAACAACTGCTTCTGTTATGCGTCTTTTTGTGTTTCTTCAGCAGATGTTTCTTCGGCGGGTGTCAAAGAAGCACTCGTTTCTTCAACAACAACTTCAGCCGCCCCCAAATCAACACCGGCAGCTTTTAATTCTGCTTGAATACCTTCCAAAACGGCACCAGAGACCAAATCACAGTATAAATTGATGGCTCTGATTGCATCATCATTTCCGGGAATCGGATAGGTAATGCCATCCGGATTAGCGTTTGAATCACAAATAGCCACAACGGGAATACCTAATTTTTTGGCTTCCGAAACGGCCAATTCTTCTTTAGGAACATCAATTACAAAAACAAGATCCGGACGACCGTTCATATCTTGAATACCGCCCAAAGAAGCAAACAATTTTTCACGTTCACGCGTCATGTTTAACTTCTCTTTTTTTGTAAATCCGTCCAATTCACCTTTTTCAATTTTAGAATCAATTTCTTTCAGACGTTTAATGCTGGAAGAGATTGTTTTCCAGTTGGTCAACATACCACCTAACCAACGGTGATTGACATAATATTGTCCGCATCGTTTGGCAGCAGCCGCAACCGGTTCTTGAGCTTGCGGTTTTGTTCCCACAAACAAGATCTTACCGCCTTTGGCAGCAACATCCCGTACGGCCTCGAGAGCCTGATAAAGCATGGGAACGGTTTGACCCAAATCCAAAATGTGAACACCTTCACGGGTTCCGTAAATATAAGATTTCATTTTCGGGTTCCAACGACGTGCATTGTGACCGAAGTGAACGCCCGCTTCAATAAGCTGACGCATCGTAATTGTCGGAAGTGTCATTTGTTAATCCTTTCTTTTTCCGGTTAATCCTCTGCGAATGAGATATAGATTCCTCTACACCGGAAGCGGTTTTTCCAAACGGAGAAAACGCTTTATTCGCATGTGTTATACCGCCTCTCCGTGTCACCTCACTTTAAAGCGGTTTTGACACCATACTCTTTTTTTTCAGAAAAATCAAGGAAAAAATTATAACCCTCCTTGGGGGTTATCTCCCCGACAGTCATTCGGAGATACGCTGAATATCTGAAACAAAACCCCGACATTTCATCGATTGAATATTCTGTTCTCCGATCTTGATCGGTTGATCTGGAAGACAGTGTATATCTGTTTCTTTTTGACTTAAATCCGTTTCTCCGACCAATCGATAAAGTCGTCTTTGTTCTTCGGGCAACAACCCCTCTATTCTTTTTTCAAATTCCGTGGGTTGCTCCGAACTTGATCTCGAAACGGTACAACCATTCAATAGGCGTATCAATCCGACATCTTTATTTCGCAAGGCCAGATGACGGGTGGCTCTAAAATCCTGATCCGTTTGAGGATCCGGTTTTATTTGATCCAACAAATAACATAATCCCTCCCGATTTTTGGTATATGCGGCGTTATATAAAACGCCTTGAGACGCATGATCTTTCATAGACAATTCCATTCCGTTTCGAACCAAAAAATCCAAGCATTCGGCATCTGCATATCGAGCGGCATAAATAACAACAGGATCCTGATATCGATCAACCCCGTGAATATCGGCTCCCGATTGAACCAATGCCTTGACAATATCCGTCTCATGTTCTTCCAAAGCGACCATCAGCGGCGTTTTTCCTCGATCGGAAGACACGATGTTCACATCCGATAAATAGGGCAACACCTCTGTTAACTTATCTTGGCTTTGAGGTGATTTTAAAATCAAATGTAGCAACGGCGTTTGAAACGAATCAGAAATAAGCGGTGAAAACCCCGCTTTTAAAAGAAGAGCCAGATCCGTCGCCGTACCGCGTTTCACCTGATTGATTAAAATCTCGTTTTGTTGCTCTTCGGAAAGATCTTCTTTCGTTTGCTGATTTAACAACACGGAAAGTCTCTCTTTTTCTTCTTGTGTTAAATCTAATTTTAAACTGAAAAGATCCATTGAGGTCATCTCTTCCGATCTTTTCTTAGCCTCCCAAAAACCCAACAAAATTCGACGTGATTCCGGATCCTCCGAAGCCTCCAGACGGGCTTTTGACAATTCTTGACGCCAATGTTGTTCCTTGACATCATATACACCTGCCAAAAGAGGCATCAAGTCTGATCGTTTCAGACGAACGGCTTCCGTTAAAACGCCTTGTCCGTTTGATAAGAAAAGCGGTAATCCCGCATCCATTAACATTTTAAAAACAGAAGGAGAGGCATATTTTATGGCATACGATAAAACACTCATACCATCACGATCAACAGAATTTAAATGAGCTCCCGAAGCCACCAACAACCGAACAGCTCCAAATCTTTTTTTTGATAAGGCGATCATTAACGGCGTTTGGCCCGTCAATGAAAATGTCGCATCAACGCAAGCTCCTGCTCTTAGAAGTTCTTTTGTTTTTCGATAGCTTTCCGTTTTGCTTTCAATGGCAAAAAAAAGAGCCGTTTTTTCCTGAGATATTTTTTTGTGCCCGATCCGAAAGGTCGTATTCGGATCGGCCCCTGCCACCAACAACAATCGCACATCACTAAAAGCACCGTATCGTACCTGATTGATCAACTCCGCATCTAAACGCTCTTGAAGAGACGGTATCATCGAAAAACTCCTTCTCTTTGGTTCTATCCGATGGCTTTAAAAAATCACTACCATGTCTATTTTTCTGACCTAAGCGGTCGGGCTAATAGTTCAAAAATAGCTTCTCGAATCGGTTTCTGGTGATAAAGAACCGCATTCACGGCAGCACAAATCGGCATATCCACACTGAGCTTTTGAGCACGTTCCATAACAGCTGCTGCGGTCGGAACACCTTCCACCGTTTTCAAGCATGTTTTTAAAACCGGCTCAGCAGCTCCCACTTCTCCGATTTCAAAACCGAACGAAAAATTGCGAGACTGCTTACTGCTTGCCGTCAACACCAAATCACCGACTCCGGATAATCCCAAAATACTTTCCGGTAATCCGCCCAAAGCAACCGCCAATCGCTTCATCTCCGTCAACCCTCTGGCGATTAAAGCAGCCCTCGCATTATCACCCAAAGAGCACCCCTCAATAATTCCGGAGGCAATCGCCATTACGTTTTTCACGGATCCGCAGACCTGAGGGGTAATAATATCCATTGAAGAATAAGGACGGAACCGATCCGTTCTTAACATTTGGCACAAACGATCTGCCTCTCCTTCCGTTTCGGAAGCGATCGTCACGGCCGTCGGACATTCACGTGCCACTTCGGCCGCAAAGTTCGGTCCGGATAAGACGGCCGGCTTTAGATCCGGCTTTAATGAATGAATAACCTCACTCAATAAAAGACCCGTCTTTAATTCTATTCCCTTAGCACACAAAACCAAAGTCTGATTCGATTTAAAATACGGGAGCATATCCGTAAAAACAGATCGTGTAAATTGAGCAGGTGCCACCAATAAAACCGTTTCGGCGTTTGCAAGAGCCTCCTCTAAAGAACCGGTTGCTTTTAAAGTTGTCGGCAACATCACGTCCGGCAAAAAAGGATTTTTATGTTGATTGTTAATGCAATGAACCACCTCATCTTCTCTGGCCCAGATACGCACAAAATTGCCGGCACGACAAGCCGTCATTGCCAAAGCTGTTCCCCAAGCTCCCGCTCCGATAATAGTGATTGAAGCCATTTTTTCCTCCTTTTATTTTCCTATTTCTTTTAATGCAAATTCTTTAGCCGACACATAATCAAACTTACCCGTTCCCAACAATGGCGGATGATCCGTCACAATAATGCGAGACGGAATTCCAAGTTCGGTCGCACCTGCTGATTTAAATGCCGAAATGAGTTCTTCTTTATTAACATCTTTACACGTTGTAATCAACACAATTTGTTCTCCCTTTTTGGAATCGGGAATGTTAACGGCGCCAGATACAAATCCCGGCCACCTTTTTTCAACAATCATTTCAACTGCCAATAAAGAAACCATTTCTCCCCCTATTTTGGCAAATCGTTTACAACGTCCCTTTATAAAGATATAGTGATCTTCATCAACTGTCACAATATCTCCCGTATCATACCAACCATCTTGAGGCGGATCTAATTGAAGAGGCTTATCATGTCTCATATAGCCCTGCATAATATTGGGCCCCTTTACCCACAATTCTTGTCCTTCTTTAATGCCTTCTACCGGCTTTAATTTATATTCAATTCCCGGCAAAAAACGACCCACCGAGTCTTTTCGTTGATGCAAAAAGGTGTTCACGGAGATAAAAGGAGAACATTCCGTCGCTCCATACCCCTCTAAAATCCGCACACCGAATTTTTCCGACCAAATTTTTCGAGTTTCCTCTTTAACTTTTTCGGCTCCGGCAGCGACGACTCGCAGACTGTTAAAATCATATGGATTGGCACATTTTGCATATCCGGCTAAAAACGTATCCGTTCCAAAGAAAATAGTTGCCTTTGTAGAGGCACAAATCTCAGGAATAATTCGATAATGGAGTGGTGTTGGATATAAAACCGTTTTTACCCCGACCAGCAACGGTAAAAATGTTCCGGCGCTTAATCCGAAAGAATGAAACATCGGCAAACAGTTCAAGAAAACATCTGTCGGTAAAACATCAATACGTGATGGAATTTGATAGCAATTGGATAAGATGTTGCTATGCGTCAAAAAGACAGCTTTTGGGAAACCCTCGGATCCGGACGTGAACAAAATAACGGCAGGATCTTTTGAAGATACCTGAAGATTCGTCGTTTTCTGATAAGCTTTAAAGGGCATCAAGGCTCCGAAAACACCGAATAATTTATCTTTCAACGTTAATAACTCTTTTAAATCCTCCAAATATAAGACTTTAATTTCCGCTTTCTCCAAAGCCTCTACAAGTGGTTCTAATTTAGCTAACAAAACAACCTTTTTAGCTGTTATAACCGTTTTTAAACCCACTGTTTGACAGGTTGCAATAACTTGCTTTGGTCCTGATGTAAAATTAATCATGGCCGGAATTTTACCAAACGCATGCAACCCCAAGACCGTCAAAGCACAAGCATTAGATGTCGGCAACATAACGCCGAGATATTTCTCATTCGGAAGTGCTTTTTGAAGCAATCTTCCCAAAACAAACACCTTTAAAAACAGAGCCATAAACTTGATCGGTTTTCTATCCGTATCTTCCAAAACGGGTTTAAACCGACCTGCCATTTTCATCGAATGAATTAACGCATCAAACAGTGTCCTGTCTTTTTCATAGCTGTCAAACGTCATGTCTGACAAAATATCATAAAGCATCGAGCTTGATTTCTCACGGCATTCCCGTGTCGTTAAGTTTTGACAAGCCTCAAAAGAAACGGGAGGAAGAATTGTTAATTTAATTGTTGGGAAGAATCGGAAATCGGCCTTTTTCCCCAAAACACGAGAAAAGAAAGTATAAGCGGCACCATCGATTCGAATTGGCAAAATCGGAGCCTCCCCCTTAACGGCCATCATGGCAGGTCCCTCATAAATTTTCATACGTGTGTTTCCGCCATCAATAATTCCCTCCGTTAAAATCATGCATAATTGATCTGCCTGAAGTTGTTCCGCCATGTATTTGACGGCAAACGGACTATGTGGATCAAGCGGTCGAACATCTACCAAATTCGTCATAAATTTAACGAGTGTTTTTTCAATTAACCGATCACTGACGGCAAAAACAATCTTTTTATCGATAAATGTCGAAATCAACAAGACGTCCAAATAAGACGTGTGATTGGTAATAATCAAGGCTCGAGAACCGGCTTTTTTTAAATTTTCCAATCCCTCGATTCGTGCATCAAAGAGTGTTTTAAAAATAAATTGAAACACCTTTCTTCGAGAACGAGCCGGCAATAACCGAACCATATAAACGGCAATCAAAACATTAGTAATTGCAAAAATGAGTAAAATTTCCAAAATACCGAAAGATAAAGAGCGAAGGCTCATCACCAACATAAAGCAGATAATAACGGCGATTGCATTAACCACATTGGAAAAAGACATCATACGTCCCATTAAATGTTTCGGCGTCTTCATCTGAAGTAATGTATAAAACGGAATAATATAAACAGCAGCCAATCCGCCCAAAACAAAGACATCAAAAACAATTCGCCATCCACACCAGTTCGTTGTCAACAATTCAAAAACCGTCATCCCTTTTTCTGTTTTTATTCCGCCAAATCCATAACTGGCAAAAATAAAATCCAACAAGAACGCGGAAATCAGAATACCAACGATTGAGGTATAAGCCCCCATGTTATTTCTGCGAGACAAATAGGCGTAAATAAATGATCCGACAATATATCCCAGTGTAAATACACCCGCCGATAAAAACATAACAACAGACCAACGGGCATACAAAATCGTCCGACCATACTCGGCTGAGAATAAAAAGACAACGGCGGAGAGCATCCAAAACCAAGCGATTCCGACCAAATAGGACCAAGTATCAAACTGATGTTTTAAAGATTGTAAGACGGTATCAAAAACATGGAACGGATTTTTTAACAACACGATTTCCGGATCGGCCGGCTCCGTCTGAGGTAATTTAAGCGTTATTAAAAAGCTGACAACAGACAAAATAAATCCTAAACCGCAAATAACAAAATATGCCACATCAAATTTAAGAATGGACGTCATCAACAAACTGGCACACCCAACGGCAACCATGGTTGATAATTTCATCCAAGTATTGGCAGCATTATATTTTGTGGGCTTTAACAGGGTTGGGACCAGTGAGTGATCAGCAACCAACAAACAAGCTCCCAAAAAACCCTCAAAAGCCAAAATAAGTGTTAGAAGCAACGGTGAATCCAACGACAGACTAATCAGAGCCAAAATCATAATACCGATTTCGAAGAGTCTCAAAATCTGTAAAAATCGAGTTTTTGAAATACGGTCGGCGACTTGCCCAGCATAAACAGCGGCGAAACAAAACGCCAAAGCATAAAGAATGACAGCCAGAATTGTAAAAAACGGATTAGAAACCGTCATCTTATAGGTAACAAAAAATAAAAAAACCGTTCGAATAAAACTTTCATTAACGGCCGACAAAAAATGAGACCCCAATAACGGCCAAAAATGACGATTTTTAAGTAATTGTCCAAACATAAAAACTCCTTTATATGACTTCTAAATATTTTTTTCTATAACACAAATCCGTATGAATAACAAGCTAAAACACAAAACCGTATGTGTCCTCTCTTCAAAAGAGCTTCTCTCTTATAAAATTTGGTGCCATTATGATTTGTGTATGAGGGCTCATCACAATTTATATGCTCTACTGTGTTATTAAGCCTGCTCCACGTATAATTTTCGGAAATTGTGCATTCATTTGGCTTAGGAGTAGTGGGTTTCTTCTCATAAGGCAGGATCACACCGGCATAATTTTATTGATCGCTCATATACATTCATTTTTGATTTTAATGAAAAATCATACACTATTCATAATTGAGCTTAAAATTTTAAGAACATTTTTAAAACGGACATTCGTTAATCATTATTTATAAAGGACACAATCTCTTTATTGACAATAAACAAGAAAATTTATATTTTTAGGAAAATTGTTTTTTTTATTTAATGAAAGGAAATTACATGAGCATCCAACAACTCGCCCCCTCTGTTTTTTGTGTCGGATCAAAAGATCAACATCGTGCTTTATTCGATCAGCTGATGCCCTTATCGGAAGGAACCAGCTATAATGCCTATTTAATCAAAGGAAGCGAAAAAACAGCCTTGATAGACACGGTTTATCCGCCTTGTCATCAAGAGCTCATTCAAAAACTAAAAGATCTTCATATTGATCGAATCGATTATATTATCGCTAATCACGGCGAACAAGACCATACGGGAACACTTCCGGAACTTCTCAAACTGTTTCCGGAGGCAAAAATCGTCACCAATGCCAAATGCAAAGAAATAACCATGGGTTTCCTTCCCCTTCAAGAAAACAAATATCAGGTTGTGGCAGACGGAGAAGAGCTTTCGTTAGGGGACAAAACCATCCGATTTATGATGGCTCCGTGGGTTCACTGGCCGGATACAATGTTTTCGTTTTTAAAAGAGGATCAAATTTTATTTTCGACCGACTTTTTCGGAGCGCATGCGACAAACTATGATGTTTTTTGGGACGGGAAATATGACATCGCCTCTCTTGCAAAAGCATATTATGCCGAAATTATGATGCCTTTTGCAAAAATATGGATCAAATATTTAGATAAAATCGAATCGCTCCACCCCCAAATAATCGCGCCCAGCCACGGTCCCGCCTACAAAGACCCCTCGTTTGTCATTAACCTCTACAGACAATGGGCAGAAGGGCCGAAAGAAAACAAAACAGTCATTGTCTCCGTCTCCATGTACGGATCAACAGACAAGATGGTTTCTCTTTTAAAGGAGGAATTGGAAAACAAAGGTATAACGGTTAAACATTATGACGCCGTTCATTTAAAAACAACGGAATTGGCAAAAGATTTGGTAGATTGCCAAGGTATTATCGTGGCATCACCAACCGTTTTAACAGGTCCTCATCCGGCCGTTATAGAGCCTGTTTTTCTCCTCAATGTCTTGAAACCAACCGTTCATTATATCGGGTTAATCGGATCTTACAGTTGGGGAACCTTGATTGCGAATCAAATAACGGCTCTTTTAACAAATCACAAAAACACCCCGATTTTAGATCCTGTTTTATGCAAGGGAACACCGACGGCAGAAGCCATCAATGAATTGAAAAACTTAGCATCAACAATAGCAGAAATACACAATCGTTAAAAAAATGTTAAAATTTAGTAAAAAAGTGTTTTCTTTTTTTTAACTTTTTGTTATACTGACGACAGTTTCAATTTAACAGAGGATTTTGAAAATGAAAAAAATCATTGCTTCCCTTTTTGCTTTTACGCTTTTACTTGGTTGTGCATCCAAGCAAACGGAATACACCATTGTCCGAGAAGAGATCAGACCGACGGAAACTCGCACCAAGGGTACACCCAGAATGGCACCGGTTGCAACTCCGGAAAATACACTTGTGAAGATTGATGAAGAGCCGGCGATTCAAGATGTTCAACCGGAAGCAGTCGCTCCGGAAACATCCTCTTATTATGTTACGCCGTCACCGGAAGCCTCGTTAGCGTCTTCCTCGGTTGTTCAACCGCTTCCAACCTATACACAAGAGGTATATGTTCAAACGCCGGTTGCGACATCTGATCTTACCTATTCCACTTATGTTCCGGTTCAAGGGATAGCGTTGGCTGACTCTGTTCAAAATCCGATTGTTCCAAATTTTCAACCGGCTCCGGTTGTTCTTCCGACAGTGACGGAAGAGGTTTCTTTAGTTGTTTTACAACATCCTCTCAATCGTGATTTAGTCAAATGTGTCGGAACGGATCAATCTTGCATTGCCACCTACGAGCAACAAGGATATGTTCAATTATTTAACACACCGCAATTTGCCGGATCCAAAGATGTTCAATCCGAGCAAGACTATCCTGCCGAAAGATGGCGTGAAAACAATAATATTCCGCGGTGGTAAATGATTTCGACCACACATACCGTTGCATTTGCCGGCATCCATGCGCTTAAGATTAGTACGGAAGTACAATTAACCAATGGCTTGCCGGCATTTACAATTGTCGGACTTGCCGATAAGGCAATTGCCGAAAGTCGAGAGCGGGTTCGAGCCGCTTTTCACTCTATGGGATTATCCTTACCATCCAAACACATCACAGTCAATTTAGCTCCGGCAGATGTTGTCAAAGAGGGAACGCATTATGATTTAGCGATTGCTTTATCTTTGATGGCGGCGATGGATATCATACCGATTGATTCTATTTTTCCTTATTTAGTTATGGGGGAGTTAGGTTTGGACGGATCTATTCGTCCCGTATCCGGCATTTTACCGGGGAGTGTTGCCGCTCATCGTTTTCAATTAGGATTTATTTGCCCCAAAGATCAAGGAAGCGAGGCATTATGGTCGGGAAATCAGAATATTTTGGCAGCCGGATCTCTTTTAAATTTAATGAATCATTTTAAAGGACGTCAAATTTTACCGCTTCCGACTCCATGTTCACCGCTTCAAGAAACGTCATATCTGGATTTAAAAGACATTAAAGGTCAAGAATCGGCCAAAAGAGCTTTAGAAATTGCAGCAGCCGGCGGACATAATCTGTTGATGATGGGCCCCCCGGGCTCCGGCAAATCCATGTTAGCATCCCGTCTTCCCTCCATTTTGCCAGCGATGACAAGTGAAGAGATTTTGGAGGTGAGTCAAATTCATTCTATTGCCGGTTTGTTAAAAGACGGTCATTTAGTGAGTCAACGGCCTTTTCGTGCACCACATCATTCGGCATCAACGCCTGCCTTAGTGGGAGGGGGATTAAAAGCTAAACCGGGAGAAATTTCTTTGTCCCATCGAGGGATCCTGTTTTTAGATGAGCTTCCGGAATTTAATCGTAGTTCATTAGAAGCACTTCGTCAGCCTTTAGAGACAGGCGTGATATCCGTTTCAAGAGCCAACTCTCATGTGACATATCCGGCACGATTTCAACTAGTGGCCGCCATGAATCCTTGTCGATGCGGTTATTTGGGAACATCAGGACATGAATGTTCGAGAGCTCCTCGTTGTGCGGAAGAATATCAAGCCAAAATATCGGGTCCCCTGTTGGATCGCATTGATTTACAAATAGAGGTACCGGCGGTCGCTCCTTGGGAGCTTTCGCAAAAGAAAGAAGCCGAGACATCTCAAGAGGTCTTAAAACGAGTGTTGGAAGCGCGCGAGTTTTCACGTCACCGATATCAAGGGAAAAGGATTGATCGCAATGCGGATGCGGACGGCGTTATTTTGGAAGAGACCGCTCATTTGACAAATAAAGCGATTTCCCTTCTTCAAAAAGCAGCAGAAAAATATATGCTTTCTGCCAGAGGATATCATCGCATTATACGTGTTGCCCGTACGATTGCAGATTTATCTTTCTCTGACGAGGTTTCGGATTATCATATTTCCGAGGCACTTTCATTCCGTAATCCGTTACGGAGAAATTAGACATGAATTTTTTGCTGATTCTTTTTTATTTTTGTTTTTTATGCGGTGGGGCTTTATTTTATATTTTGATTCGTTCCTATAAAAAAGAAATGGAATCGACTGTTCAGACCACTCATCAATATGAAGATATTTTAGAATCGGCATTTGACGGTTTTTTTTACGAAATAACGGACGGGAAAGAGATTTTATCTCTTTCATCGAGACGCCTATGTCTTTTTTTGAATATTGTTGATCAAAATATCTCTTTTGATCAATTATTAGCTTGTTTTAAGCCTGAGGATAGCGTATTGCTTTCTGATTCTTTTCGTCTTTTAAAGGAGGAGAATAAAACATTTGAAATAAATGTTTCCTCTTTATTGGGGCTAACACATTTCAATGTGTCGGGGCGTCTTCTTCCTTCTTATGATTCTCGGCAAAAAGCGTTTATTTTATGGTTCAAAGATATTTCGGCCATAACAGAATTTAATTTAAAAGAGCGTCAAAAATACGATACGGTTTTAGCACAAAGAGATATTTTAACACAAACTTTAAATACACTTCCCTTCCCGATTGTTGTCTTGGATTCAAATGAAGAAATTTGTTTTTCCAACAAATCTTATCAAAAAGAAGCGGATGAAAACGGAGATATGCACTGGCTTGAAACACGGCTTTCTCTGATGGATGAACAAAATAAATATCTGTTAAAGTATGGGCAGGATAAAACGACGGAAGAAGGGTTAAAAGCACTTTTGGCGGATACAAATCGAGCTCAATTAAAAACATTTAAAGAACTATCAACCCCGATTGCTCTTTTTGATGCCAAAACAAAACTTATTTTTTCTAATAAATCTTTTAATTCGCTATGGAAATTGGATACTTCTTTTCTAAAAAAAGATTCAGGATATGAAGATTTTTTGGATCAGATACAAGAAAACGGATTTTTACCGCAAGTGAAAGATTTTTCCCAATATAAGAAAATTCAAAAAAATCTATTTGCTCAATTAACAAAAACAACGGAAGAATTTCTGTACTTTCCCAATGGTCAAATTATTCGACATCTCATGATTCCATATGCGGCCGGCGGTATTTTAATTGTTGATGAAATACAAAATATTTCGTCCGAGAAGATGTGAAAAGATAAAAATGTCTCTTGACTTCTATTTTTAGATATTGTATACTTGAGATATGAAAAAATTGTTGACAAATAAAAAGGACACAAAATGACTGAAAAAAAATTAACAGCTTTAGATTTTTTAAACAACAAAAATACTGTTGATTACGAGAGTGGAGAACAATTTCGGATGCAGATGAACCTTCACGCCAAAGGGATTTCTCTTGCGGAAGGTGAGTTAGGATCTAAAAAATTTAAACGAATTGATCGAAAGAATTTCCAATCTAATTCTCGTTAAATGAGAAAGGTATTTTTATTTTTTGTTTTTGCCCTCCTTTTGGGTGTTATATGTTTTTTGTTGGGTAGACCCCCTCTTGTCTCTGTCGTGATGTCTACCTACAATCGGGCTGACGTTTTACCGACTGCGATTCTATCTGTTTTAAAGCAAACGTATCAAGATTTTGAGTTTATCATTATTGATGACGGTTCAACGGATGAGACACCGGAAATTCTCAAAAAATTTGCGGAACGGGATCATCGTATTGTTATTTTAACGAACAAACCCAATCAAGGATTGATTTTTAGCCTAAACAGAGGATTAAAGGCGGCTCGGGGTAAATATATTGCTCGAATGGATGATGATGATGTTATGATTCCCAATCGACTTGAACATCAAGTCAGATTTATGAAGGCGTTTCCGCAAACAAGCATTTTAGCAACCGGATATTACTACAAAAATCGCAAAAGACCGGAGATGAAACCCATTCCGGTCAGTTGTCCGATCCCTTCTGATCGCATTCTCCTTGATCTCTTATTTGAAAATATATTAGCACACCCGACCATTATGATTCGAAAATCATTTTTGGAAGATCATCACCTTCAATATGACTTTCGCTTTAAAGGGGCTGAGGACTATGATTTATATAGGCAGGTTATTTTTAATCGGGGAATTATTTCCTGCTTTCCCAAACCGTTAATGGTCTACTCTCGCAAAGGGGATAATCCGTTTCTTTTTTATATAGACCAATCCAAAAGCGCTCGATCCATCAAGAATCTGTTATGGCGTTTATTTTCGGATGATCCGCAGAAAAGAGATAATCTATCCAAATGTGATGCACTCAAACTGGTCTCTGAAAAAAACAAATCCGTTCGATACGTGGATCAGAATATTTTGGAAAGTGTGAAAGAAGAAGCTTGCCCTTCGACAATCCAAAAACCCAATTCTTTTTTTCTATCACATACCGGTTGGAGGGATTATATTATTACGGATCCAGAAAAGAAAACATTTTATCGATTTTCTCTTCCTCTGGAACAAGGGAAGATAATTTCGTTTCAGGACAATATTTTACAGGTTAAGTGGGATCGATGGGGAGAAGAAGCTTTTAGCTGCGATTTACAACACAACTGCCGATTACGAAAAGATACCCATAAAGAGGCGGTGGATGAAGGCCCTTTTAATTTAAAAGACGTTGAAATATATAAGGCGAAGAACAAAATTTGGGACGATTATTTTGTTATTTCAAAAGATCATTCCCGACTATATCGACAAAATCATCCAAGAGAAACAGCAAGTATTCTATCTTGGTCAAATAACGAATTAAGACTGAAATGGTTATATTGGGGGGAAGAGCTTTTTATTTATGATCCGGCAACAAATACGTTCATCGCTCAGAAAACTACAAAGGATGAGGAGAAAGATATTTTATCTTCTCAGAGGCCAAAAACATCTTTCACGAAATCGGATAAAGATATTTTTTCTTCTAAAAAAGCAAATTTATATCAAACCGAACATTCGTTGTGGAAAGATTTTTTAGTGATTCATCCAACGGAGAAATGGGTTTATCGTTTATTTGAACCACGAGAACAAGGTCAAGTTCTTTATCAAAAGGGTGATCTTTTAAAGATTAAATGGGATCGATGGGGAGAAGAGCGATTTGTTTGGGATAAAACAAAAAAACGATATATTCAAAATAAAGAGCAATCCTCTAAAAATACGGCTGAAGAGAAAATCCTGACGGTTAAACACCGCTTTTGGAAAGATAAGTTGATTGTTAATTTGAAAAAGAAAAAGTTTCATAGAAAATCCAATCCACAAGACACAGGTACGGTTATTTCTTTTAAGGACAACATTCTCAAAGTCAACTGGGATCTTTGGGGAAAAGAGACATTTGTTTGTGATGAGGAGCTCAATTGCTCTTTGCAGAACGATAAATAAAAGATTCATTATTTTTTTTCTTGATTTTTTGAGTAAAAAAGGATATAAGAAAACTACTGCCGATTTAGCTCAGTTGGTAGAGCAACGCATTCGTAATGCGTGGGCCGGGTGTTCGAATCACCCAATCGGCACCATCAAGCCTCGTTTTAAAACGAGGTTTTTTATTTATCCAGCATACAAAATTTTAAAAAAAACAACCAGTAGGCAGAAAGAAATATCCCTATATTAACTGGAAACATCCTTCTTTTCACTTTTTATAATATGATTAAATGAATTAAAAACAATCATTTTTTGAGAATCTCTTTCGTAGCACCTATTTGGTATACCTAAAAAAGAAGAAAAATATTCATATAAAAATCATTAAATGCACTAAAAGAATAAAGAAAACACGCAGAAAATTCTTTAATAAATCAATATGTATAGGATAAAAAAAGGAGATATTGCATACAAATGTATTTTTAAAAAGAATATTAAATAAAATCAAGTTATTATATAACAGAAAACTGTCGCAAGAAAAGGATCCTTTTTTTTATACACCAAAGGATAACGGAAAATCAAGCTTTTTTTACTCCTTAAAATTGTTTCAAAAAAACGATCCTTTTTTTGAAACAGTTTGGGAGGCGAGAGATGTTAAAAGACTTGTTTTTGAAGGGAAAACTCAAGGCTCAAGTGAAAGATCAACAAAACAGCGGTTCAGCCGAATCGGGCAGAACCATGACAGAGATGCTCGGTGTCTTGGTCATTATGGGAATTTTATCTTTAGGGGGAATCGCCGGCTATCGATACGGCATGAACAAACACAAAGCCAATGAGACAATTGCAGAACTCAGTTTATATGCCGTAGATATTGCAACCCAAATGATTAACAATGAAGGTGCTGATGTTCAATTAAGCAATCTTCCGCTC
>CASECF010000073.1 GCA_949286245.1 uncultured Alphaproteobacteria bacterium | reverse complement strand
TTCCGCTTTAAAATCAACTCTTTGAACATTCTATCCCTCCAAAAGTGTTTCAAAAAAACGATCCTTTTTTTGAAACGCTTTTTAGAGCAAAAAAAGCTTGATTTTCTCCCATCCTTTCGTGTATAAAAAAAAGGATCCTTTCTTTGCGACATGAAAGACCCATATAAATACTTGATTTAAAATATTATTTTTCATCAAAAATCTCTTTTTTTTCTCAAAAAAATTAATAATTTATTAAAAATTTCTTCTATCAAAGATTTTTTATTTATTTTTGGCTTAATTACGATTTGTGTATGAGTACACATTACAATTTATATGCTCTACTGAGCTATTAAGACTTCTCCACGTATAATTTTCGGAAATTGAGCATTTATTAGGCTTTGGGGTGGGGATTTCCTTCTCATAAGGCAGGATCATACCGGTATAATTTTATTTCTCTCTCATATACGTTCATTCCTGATTTTAATGAAAAATCATACCCTATTCATAATTGAGCTTTATTTTTTAAAATCGATTAATTGATCAATTCGATCCAGCATCGCAAAAAAGCCGTTCCGCCGTGTCGGAGAAAGATGTTCCTCAAGACCCATTTCTGAAAAGAGTTTCCTAAGATCCAAGCTCCTAATTTCTTCTGTTGTCTTATCGTTAATTAACAACAGTAAAACCGCCTCTAATCCTCTAACAATATGAGCATCGCTGTCCGCTTCAAAATGGTGTTTATTTTGAATCATCTGATGCGTAAACCAAACTTGCGACATACATCCATCCACCTTGTTCTCAGGAATCTTTTCATCTTCCGATAAGGAGGGCATCTCCTCCCCTAGCTCAATCAAATACCGATACTTGTCTTCCCAATCAGATAAATAGGAAAAATTTTCGATCAACTCTTCCGGCGTCATTTTGAACACTCCTTTTTAGAAGAAATTTAAGTTTTCTTCAACCTCAATGTCATATACAATTCTTCAGGGTTCTATTCCTTGGAAACAGAAACTTTTTGTTCAATCAAGGGATAAGGCTCTCCGTTGATTGAAACAATCTGATCTTTCTCTATACGAATTGTAAACGTGTCAACCAAACGCCCCTTTTCGTCTTTGGAATGCTTTGCTGTCTTTAAATAAGGACGCAAACCCGATAAGATGTCAATCTTGCTCGTATCATTCTCACAAGCGACAATCAACTGTTGCAAAAGAACTTGATCATCCGGTGATTTTTGAAATGCTTTTTGCGCTTCCTCACACTTTTTCGGATCAATCGGAGCCGGTTTAGGAGATAACACATCAAAATTCACAACACGCAAATCCATCTGTGCCTCCACAGAGTTATCTTTAAAAGAGGCTTTTCCGACAAGGCCAATTCCCGTATCAGCATTCATGATCGAAAAATCTTTTACCTCTACAACCGTACTTTGAAGTAATTTATCTTGAATTTGATTCATTCTGGACAAAGCAACAGGATCTTCTTTCCCTGTTAAATTCATTTCTTCTTGTAGTTGAATCATCTCTAAAAGAAGTTTTTTATCCATTCCCGCAATCGATAATTTCATAACAATATCTTGAGGCATCAGAGGAAATAAATTGTTTTGATTACTGATATGATCAACCGTCGTATCGATCTCAATTGTTTCTTTGATCGAAACTTGTCCGTTAATCGAAGCCGAAAGCTTCTGATCCGGTGCCAACGGACTAATAATGGAAACCGTTGGAATAGAAAGAGTTCCGACAACCTGATTCGCAGTTAAAATTTGAACCGTCTCATCCCCTGACAAATCAGCACCGGAAAAATGCATTGTCTGTTTTGATTGCGGGATCTCTAAAGTAAACATCGGCGTTTGAAAAACAATATTTCGTACATCCGTTGAAGAGGCTCCCTCCAACTTTTCAGCGACTAACCGAACCAGCATATCCGAAACGATTTTGTTAATGCTCATTCCAATTCCCTCTTCCGGATAAGATAACTTAAAATTATCCGACTTTAAGGACATATTCGAAACAAGTTTTAACTCGGGAACCCATAAAATCTTTTGTGTGTAGGAATCAGCGGAAATTGATAGAGGCAGGCCTGAAAATGACTGTTCCAAAATAGACGTATTTGGAACAGAAACCGCATATTGCGGATAATCGGCAAATGTTCCGTTTTGTTTAACTTCTAATTTATAAGAAGGAAAAACAAGTGGCTGTCCCTCAGTGGAATCCACCTTCATTTCGGGAACATGAACCCAAAAGACCTCACCGTCCTGATCAACTTGAAGAGGGCTATCCGTTATAAAGCCCTTGAAAGATAATAATGAAGAAACAGCATTTCTCACTTCTTCAATAGTCGCTTTTGATACGTTGGCACTCTTTTGTTCTAAAGGAGATGATATGTCTTGATTAGGTTGCTTCAAAGCAGTCTCCTCCTCTTTCGATGACATATAATTTCCAACTGCGTAAGCCGATGAAATAACAAACACAGATAAAACAACACCTTTTATAAGTAATTTTTTCATTTTTCCCTCACCTTAACAAAACAAATCACATTCCAATAGGCATGTCATGCTCTGCCACTTCCGGAGATTGCATTTCCATCTCCTCCTCTAAAATAGCCGTTGGCTCTGACAAAACCGAAACTTCTCCTTCAAGAACAGGCTTCAATACGGGTTCACTGACAACCACAGGCCCTTCCGTGGTTTTTAAAAAATAGAAAAAACAAATACAGATCCCTATCAAAAACACAATCATAAATACTCGTTTTTTCATTCCATACTCCCCTCATACTCATAAATATCACGTTTACTATACTGTGTTTTAAAAAATAAAATCAAGGTTTTTCTTTCATTTTTCGTAAAAATATGCTATATTTCCCCCTATGAAATGGGATATTTATAATTTTGAAACCTTAATCAGTACGAATGAAACCGCTCTTTCCTACCCCCCCTATTCTGTTATAATGACGGCAATACAAACCGGAGGGCGAGGGAGAAACGGTCGGCAATGGATCAGTCCAAAGGGCAATTTTTATGCCTCTTTTGTTCTTCCTGATTTTCGAGAAAAATCGCCTCTTCTTTCCTATATCAGTGCTTTAATTGTCTGTGACAGCCTCAGTGAATACAAGCTTCAAATTAAATGGCCCAACGATGTCCTTTTGGAGGGCGGAAAGTTAGCCGGCATCTTATTGGAACGAACGGAGCAATCCGTTATTGTTGGGATCGGAGTCAATACCGCACAAAGTCCTCAACACGGGATGCTTTATAAGACATCGAACCTTAAAGCTCATATTCAACCACGGGAACTTCTGGATCGAATGTTGCCTTTGTTCGACCACTATCTTCATTTGTTTCAAACAGAAGGATTTGAGCCCATTCGTCAAAAATGGATGACCCATGCTTTAGGCCTTAACCAACAAATCACCGTTCGTCTTCCCTTAGAAACAGTCATAGGAAAATTCAAAACCCTCTCCAAAGAAGGAGCCCTCATTTTGGAATTAGAAGATCAATCTCTCCGGGATATTTGGGTAGGCGATGTTTTTTATTAACAAAAGGAAAATTAAATGAATACACAAACAGAAACAGAGAATATTATTATACCTCCCGAAAAATTCGTGTTTATTCCGCTCGGCGGAGCTACGGGAGTCGGCATGAACTTCTTTTTGTACGGGTATAAAGGAAAATGGATTGCCATTGATTGCGGAATTGGATTTGCCGGAGATGATCTCCCCGGTGTGGACGTTCTTTTACCCGATCCCCAATTTATTGCCGAACGAAAAAAAGACTTAATCGGTCTGATTATTACTCATGCTCACGAAGATCACATCGGAGCCATTCCATACTTATGGCATGATTTACAATGTCCTATTTATGTCACGCCTTTTGCTAATGAACTATTGGAAGACAAGTTAAATGAAGTGGGATTATTGGGAAGAGCCGATGTTCAGGTTGTTGAAAAGGGGGCCTTGTTAGATCTGGATCCTTTTGAAGTTGAATTTATTTCAATGAATCACTCCTTACCGGAACCAAATGCTTTGGCTATTCGAACCAAAGAAGGTCTTGTTATTCATACCGGTGACTGGAAGCTTGAAAATGATCCCATTCTCGGACAATCAACCGATATGGATACTCTCAAAGCGCTTGGAAAGGAAGGAGTTTTAGCTCTCGTCTGTGATTCAACAAATGTTCTTTCCGAAAGCTCAGACAAAACAGAATTAGATGTTCAAAAATCACTGATTCAACTGATCAGTGAATACCCTCAAAAGCAAATCGCCGTTGCGTGTTTTGCGTCTAATGTCTCTCGGATCGAGAGTATTTATCAAGCTGCCAAACAAAATAATCGTGAAGTTTGTTTGATCGGACGAAGTTTATGGCGTATTGATGCTGCCGGACGAGCAACCGGTTATTTTAAAGATATTCCTCCGTTCCTCTCAGAGGAAGAAGCTTTAGAAAAACCAATCGGATCGGTTTTATATATCGTCACGGGAAGTCAAGGAGAACCTTTTTCTGCCCTCAATAATTTAGCTTCATTAATGCCCCAAAAAAATGCTGTTTCTTTTGAAGCCGATGATGTTGTTATTTTTTCATCCCGTGTCATCCCCGGCAATGAAAAATCCATTGAACTGCTTCAAAAACGTCTAAAAGCTAAAGGGATTAAAATTATTACCAGCAAAGACGCGCTTGTACATGTCTCCGGCCATTACAAGGGTGAAGACCTGAGACAACTCTACAAAGCTCTTAACCCGCAAATCGCACTTCCCGTTCACGGAGAAAGTCGAGAATTGATAGCTCATGCCGAACTGGCTCTTCAATGGGGTTGTCCGTTTGCTTTTGCTCTAGAGGACGGCGAAGTGATTACTTTGGATAAAACACCTCAAATTTTGGGTGAAGTTCATCGAGGAATTTTAGCCGTAGATGGAAAACGCATTATTCCGCTTAATGCCGAAGTTATCAAAAAACGGCGAAAAATGATGGAGGGAGGCAGTGTTGCCGTCACAATCGTTGTTGATGCTTTCGGAAAACCATTGGCCGATCCTCAGTTATCTACGTTCGGACTTTTGGAAACTGTCCCTGAAGATAAACAAAAACTCACTCAAAAAATAAAAGAGGATATCCTCTCCCTTTCTCCCGAACATGCTTCTCGAGACGACATGATCGAAAACGTTGCAAGAACAACTATCCGGCAATTTCTCAATGAATTTTACGGGAAAAAACCGCTTATCGAGGTTCATTTAGTTCACATATAAATTCCTTGCAATAACATTGCTGATATGGTAGATTTCTAAGATCAACATAATGAGGAAATACAATGATCAAGAAAAAATTTAACGTTATTTGTATCAAGTGGGGAACAGCTTGCTATCATGCCAAAGATGTTAACAATCTCTGTTCCATGATAAAAAGAAATACATCCTACGAAATTGATTTTTATTGCTTTACAGAGCATCCGGAAGGCCTTAGAGAAGACGTTATCGTTAAACCACTTCCCACTTTTGAAAATGTCAAAAAGGGAGAAGAGGAATACGCTCTCAAATATGCCTATCGCAAAGAAGCCGCTTTATGTGATGATCATTTGGGCGGATTAACGGGACAACGTGTTTTCTTTTTTGATCTGGATTCTTTAATCGTCGGCAATCTGGATGAATTTTTTGATTATCCGAAGGGAGATCGTTTCTATATCATCAATGATTGGCACACAAGAGGAAACCATGTAGGGCAAGCCAGTTGCTATTCTTGGGTTGTCGGAACACTTGGATTCGTGAAAAAATATTTTGAAGATCATCCTAAAGAAGTGATAGATCGTTTTTATACAGCCTCACAAGAATATTTGTCTTCAAAAGTAATCGAAAAATACGGACCTCTTAATTTTTGGCCGGATAATTGGTTCAAAAGCTTCCGTTTCCATTGTCTTCCGTTTCCTTTATTTCGATATTTCTTAACCCCCAAAATTCCCAATGTACCGGGGCTTAAAATGATTGCTTTTCACGGATTACCCGGATTAGAAGACGCTATCAAAGGTATTTGGTGTTCCAATCCGGAAGATAGGAAATATCCCCGTGGATATAAAAAATTATATAAACACGTTAAGCCGTGTCCTTGGATCTTGGATTATTGGAAATAAAATTTTTCTTTTTAATCAAGTTTCAATTACATACGACTGAGTAAGACACCATTAACTCGGTTGTATGTCGGTAAGACTTCCGGCAAGTTCTCCAAAACAACATCAACGGAAATATCTCCCATAACACGACCATTTAAAAGTAAAATATGCGGGAGAGGAATATGAGATTGCTTTTTTAGGCTTAAAATAATCGTTTTTGTTTGAGTAAGAGCCGCAAAATACGTTAGTTCCGTATCATTCCCGATAATGGCCGAGGCTCTGCATGCAACCGCCGGAATATCCGTCAATTTTATTTTATTTACCAAATCAATACATCCCGGCACCTGTTTTTTAATGAATCCGGCGACATCTTTGTCTTTTTTAGAACCGATCAAAACAACAGGAATATGTTCATCTAAAAAAACACGAGCAACCTTAACATAATTAGCAACCGGCCAGATTGAGTCGGTTTCTCCTAATCCGCTTCCGGGACATAATAACACAAAACGATCCGGTAATTGATCAAAATTCTTTCCCGAACGCTTATAAAAAGATAAATCAACCAATTGGATCTTAAGAGGCATAACAGTCGGTTCAATTTGTCCCGACCGATATAATAGGAATCCTTTAGGATGAGATTTTCCCCAAATGGGTTTATGAGAAGGCGTATCAAAATATGATCTTAAAATCCAATTGGAAAAGAAAGAATCCGTTAGATCAAAAATAAGATCCACCGTTTCTTGAGAACGATATTTTTTTAAACGAGCCAACAAAAAAGGCCATCCGATTAACGAACAATTTCCGGAAATAACAAAATCCGATAAACAACTTTGAGAGGCGATTTCTTCAAAATCTGATTGAACAAGCCAAGTAATCCTGTCTTGCGGATATTTTTCTCGAATAGACTTAACAATTCCCAGTCGTTCAATCATCTCACGAACCGGCAAAAGAGAAATAATTAAAATATTTTGAGACGTTTCCATACTATCAGAATCCTTTCATCATTTTTGTTAAAGTTTAACCAATCTAAAAAAAAGATCAAGCACAAAACGATCCCAATCATAAATCCAGTTTTTCATTTTTCCTCTTATCATTTTTCTTCTTTTCTATTTTGTTTATCATCAACCAGAGAAACCTAGAAAAAAATAAAATGCTTGATTTTTCAAGAGGTATCTTTTATCATACTTCAAAAGGAGAATATCTATGTCAACATCGTCTTATCTACCTAAAATTTCAATTATTGTTCCCGTTTTTAATGTAGAAAAATATCTCCCTGGTTGTTCGAACAGTCTTTTAGCCCAAACAATGACAGATTTTGAAGTCATTTGTGTTAATGACGGGTCTACGGATGGCTGCGGAAAAATATTAGATGATTATGTCCAAAAAGATGATCGTTTTATTAGCGTTCATCAACAAAACAAAGGTCTCTCCGGAGCAAGGAACACCGGATTAAACTTTGCAAAAGGGGAATATGTTTATTTCTTGGATTCAGATGATTATTTACATCCGGATGCTCTTAAAACTCTTTATGAAATTGCCGAAAAGGAAAATGTGGATATGGTGACGGGAGAGCTTATTCACACAACAGAACTGTACCATCCGATTGAAACAAGAATTGATATCAATTCTCTTAAAACAATCCGCTTTGATGAAACATTTTATAACTTTTTGAACAGGAAGGAAATTAAAACGAGTGTGTGTACCCGTTTATGTAAACGTAGTCTTCTCAAAAATATCCGATTTATTGAAGGAATATATTTCGAGGATGTTCCGTTCACAACTCTTCTCATGGAACAAGCCTCCAATCTTGTTGTCACAAACGCTCCTATTTATTACTATTATCATAATCCCGATTCCATCATGCGTACGTCCTTTACTCCTCAAAAGGTAAAAAGCTACCAAATTTTGATCGAGTATATCTATAATTATATCATGAAGCACAGACCGGAAGCTATTTTCGACGTACGAAAAAAAATACTTAATAAACGGTTTAAAATGATGGTAAATCAAGCGGTTCGAAAACAAAGAGACAAACAAAAACGAAAAGAACTATTTGATGTTATTCAACCGGTTGTACAAGAATTATATGATGGCGGATTTATCTCTTATGACGGATTAAAAATTCATCACAAAATTGAGTTATATTTGTTGCTTAATACAAAATCATCTACCTTACCACGCCTTTTTATGAGTCTTTTTTAACGAACTTTCTATCATTAAAAAAGTTTACTCATCTATTCGATCTGCACTTTCATCGGCATCCGAATCTATGTTCTCTGGTTTTTGGGGTCTAACCTTTTCTATTTTAGCAGAAGGAAATACGGCAAGAATATCAGCAACCAATCCGGTCTTTTTTAAAGAATCCAAAAGTCTGTTTTCTTTTTCAATTTTTTCTTCCTTAATCGTTTTGGAATTATTTTCACGTTCTTCCCGAACAATCCAATTAATACCTGTTTCCCGCGTTAAGAATTTAGATAAATCCGCACCTAAAAAACGGGGTGATTCATCTGTAAAAGAACAGGTCAAAACACCATTGGAAATATCAATCGGGCGGATATAATTTTCAATATTAAAAGCTAATAATCGCTCTCCTTTTGAACGAGCTAACCGAATAATATCAGTCAAAGAAGTTAATTTTAAAATCTCCTTTTTCTTTTCGTTTGCCGTTTCTTGAACTCTTTCAACAACAGAGGGTGAAACGATCTTTGTTTGAGAGTGAATATTTTGATCACCTAAAGAGGGCCCTGTTTGAGAAGAAAAAACAGGCTTAGATATTTGATCCGCTAAACCGTTTTTTTTTATGTCTTCTATCACTTGAAGAGGAGAAGGCAGATCAGACAAATACGCCAAACGTATCAAAACCATTTCCAATGTTTTAAGCGGATTATCGGCACTTTTAACTTCTGCCAAACCTTTCAATAAAACCTGCCAAGCACCGGTTAAAGAAGACATCGTCAATCGTCCGGCCATATCCAATCCGCGTGTTCTCTCTGCCTCCGGAATAGTAATATCATGAGATAATTCTGGAACAATCTTAATACGAGTCAACCAATGCGTTAATTCCAACAAATCCTGCACCAAGACCAACGGATCCGCTCCGCATTCATATTGAGCCTCTAAAAGAGATAAAGCAGAGACCATATCTCCTTTCATCAAAGCTTCATATAAATCAAATAAAGCTGTTCGATCTGCCAATCCCAACATTTGACGAACCCCATCAACGGTTAAATGCCCGTCAAACTGTGTCAAAGCCTGATCCAATAATGAAAGCGAATCTCTGACAGATCCGTCTCCGGCTCTTGCGATCAACTTTAATGCATCCGGTTCCGTCTCAGCCTTTTCACAAACACAAATATGTGCCAAATGATTTTGAAGAGCCGTTTCACTCAAGCGTTTTAAATCAAATCTCTGACACCGAGACAGAATTGTTATCGGAACTTTTCTGATCTCTGTTGTCGCAAAAATAAACTTTACTCTTTCAGGAGGCTCCTCAAGTGTTTTCAACAAGGCATTAAAGGCTTGTTTTGAAAGCATATGGACTTCATCAATAATATAAATCTTAAAACGAGCCGAAACCGGATTGTATTTAGCACCCTCAATAATTTCTCGAACATTGTCAACTCCGGTATTACTGGCGGCGTCAATTTCAATCACATCAATATGAGAATCGTTGGCAATATCAACACAATGTTGACACTGTCCGCACGGATTAGGGGTCATCCCTCCTTTACCATCTGGTCCGATACAATTCAAGCCTTTGGCAATAATACGAGCAGAGCTTGTTTTTCCAACACCACGAATACCCGTCAACATATAGGCATGAGCCAACCGGTTCATGGCAATCGCATTGCTGATTGTTTGAACCAAAGCCTCTTGTCCCACCAAATCCGCAAAAACCTGTGGTCTGTATTTTCGAGCTAAAACCTGTGAAGAAGAACTCATTTTTTCCTATTTTCCTTTTCGTCATTTATACACGATGCTTTGTCAAAAGTCAATTATTGTTTTAATTCACGAATACCAAATATTTCATTTCAAAAAACATTTATCTACCCCTATCAGATAACTTGACTTTTCGACTCAAATCATCTATTCTCAAGAATGGAAGGTCACGGACGTTGATATCGGACAGCGGGTCAGGTTCGGAAGAAAGCATCCCATCTGATAAAAACGGGTCGTTGACCTTCCACTTTATCGTGTCGTTTATTTATTCGTTTTCAAAATTAAAATTTAAATTCTCCTGTTTTATTTTCTGCTTTTTTGGATATTTAGCTTGAATTCAACGTTAATTTTTGGTATATTTTTTCGTCTTTAAATCCAATCAAAATACGCGGAGGAATATATGAATTTATTACAATTGGTCAAGCAAAAAGTTCAAGATGCTTTCACAAAAGTCGGCTTTCCGGAAGCACAAACGCTTGTTCGTATTTCCGATCGACCGGATATCAGTGACTACCAGTCCAACGGTGCTTTACCACTTGCAAAAACATTACACCAACCTCCCCGCGAAATTGCTACAAAAATAGCGGTTTTGTTAAAAGAAGATCCTTTTTTTCAAACTGTAACGGTTGACGGTCCCGGATTTATTAACCTCAAGATTTCCGATAATGAACTCGGGGCAAATGCTTTTCGCATTTTATCCGGACCTCACGGGGGCTACGAACGTCCCGATACACCCAAAAAAATCGTGATTGATTATGGGGGGCCCAATATTGCAAAAGCTCTTCATGTAGGTCACTTAAGACCGGCCGTTATCGGTGATTCCATTAAGCGTCTCTGCCGATTTGTCGGAGACGAAGTGATCGGTGATGTTCATCTCGGAGACTGGGGACTTCCGATGGGCTTACTGATTGCCATCATTCAAGAAAGGAATCCGACTTTGCCCTTTTTTGATCCCAATTTTAAAGGAGACTATCCTAAAGAAGCCCCTTTTACGTCTAAGGATTTAGAAACGCTCTATCCTTTGGCAAGCCAGAGATCTAAAGTAGATGAAACCTTTTTAAATAAAGCAAAAGAATGTACTCGAAAATTACAAGAGGGGGATAGAGGATATCGAGCCCTCTGGGAACATTTTATTAAAATATCCGTATCCGATATTCAAAAAATTTATCAAGAACTCGATGTTCATTTTGACTTATGGTGGGGAGAAAGTCACGTTCACGACCGTTTACAACAAATGATACACCGCCTTCAAAAAGACGGAACGATCATTTCCGATAACGGTGCCGAAATCATTCCTCTCGGGAAATCAAAAAATGGAAACGACCTCCCCCCGTTAATTATGGTTAAATCAGACGGTGCCGTTATGTATGGAGCCACAGATTTGGCAACAATTGAAGAACGGGTTGATGAATTTCATCCGGATTATATCTTATATGTTGTCGATGCTCGCCAAGGTCTTCATTTTGAACAAGTTTTTTCGGGTGCGGAGAAAATCGGATTAGCTCAAAAAACTCATTGTGAACATTTGGGTTTCGGAACAATTAACGGCAAGGATAACAAACCCTTTAAAACAAGAGACGGCGGGGTTATGACTCTGCGTATGCTTATTGATTTAGCAACACAATCGGCACGACAAAAAATGGAGGCCGGCGAAATGGGACGAGATTTATCCGAATCTGAAAAAGATCAAATTTCACAGATTGTCGGTATTTCTGCTTTAAAATTTGCCGATTTAATGAATGAGCGCATGAAAAATTATATTTTTGATGAAGATAAGCTCACCAGTACGGAAGGAAAAACAGGGCCCTATATCTTATATGCTCTTGTTCGGATGCGTTCCGTTTTGGAAAAAATGGGTGTTTCCGCCACAATAAAAGAAGATGATCTTGTCACCATCACTCATCCGACAGAACGCCAATTGTTATTAAGGCTTTATGCTTTACCGGATTCTGTTCAAACAGCTTATGACAACAGAGCCCCACACGTCATTTGTGATTATCTCTTCAAATTAGCACAAGATTTTAATTCATTTTATCATGACTGCCCGATTAAAACAGCTTCTGCAGATATTCAAAAATCTCGCTTAGCTCTGACAAAGTATGCTTTACACATTGGTTTATTGATGAGTGATATTTTGGGCCTAAAAATTCCGAATAAAATGTAGTTCTAAAAAACAGCATACAGAATTGAAAGAGTTCGATATGAGGGATGGTCATTTCCGTACATTTAAAAAACATAATTCCGTCACAGATAAACTTCTCCGTTTTTTGTCCGGAATACTTTGGCAAGTTCCATGGCTTTCCTGTCTATACGGAATCGGATATTATATTCAAAAGAAATTACCGGATTATCTTAATATATATTTTGATCTCTCAACAGCTCAACGCATATCCAGAGCCTTACAAATACGAGTGAATGTGATTCAAGATACACTTTCCCTTTCTAACCCTTTTAATATTGGAGAATATGTGTCTGCTCTAACAGCCAGTTCTTTCGCAAAAGCAAAAGAAAGTACTCTTGAAAAAACAATAGAATTTTTAATCGGATTTTATGAGGGCATATTTCATTTTATCTTTATATGCGCCGTTATATATGCGTTTTTCCGTATTTTAAGATACTATCATGAACGGTCTCTCGAAAATAATATTGCCAATAAGGTCGTCCAAAAATTAATTCCGATTTTAAAAGAAATTCATCATCAGAAAGAGAACCAGTCATAACATTTTCAAACACCAAGATGTTATTTTCGGCTGAAACCGGCTCTAAAAAATATTTCTTAAAAAGATCTAATATTTTTCAAGTTTATTTTTCTAGTCGCTTCTGCTTTTGGACAAATCCAAAGGGTTCTAAAGAGGTTGAAGATATTTTTTTATATCACCTTTTAGAAACAGACTAAAATACCTCTAAAAAATATTTTAACTTATTAACATATAAATAATCCGACAAAGGGGAGAATTATTTGCTCTTTATTCCAAAAAATCTATTTTAAGACACAATAGTTCCCATCGAGTTTTCGCTGATCGGCACATTCGTAGCAAGCGTCCGTCATGCCTGAGACGGGAACCCTCGTTTCGGTATCACAGGGATAACACTTGTTATCCGATCCTCGAAGCGGTGCATCTCCGGAACATTTCGGAACACAATAGTTATTATATAAATTTCTCGTATCGGGGCATTGCTCACAGCCTTCGTGAGAGACAGCACCTACATTAATATTTTTTTCCTCATCACAGGAATAACATTTCCCATCTCCTCCCGTAAATGTCCCATCTCCACAGGGAAGAGAACAATAAGTATTCCAATTTCCATTTATAGTACGATTGGGACATACATCCAAACAATAGCTATCTGTATCGGGGACATAAATCGGATCAGGATAATCACAAGAATAGCATTTACCATCATCTCCTCTAATTTCTCCTTCAGAACAATTTAAAATACAATAAACTCCAGTTTGTGTCCGATTATTACACCGATCGCATCCATCATGATAAATACCAGAAATCTTTACATTTTTTTCTTCATCACACAAATAACATTTTCCATCTGCACCGGTAAATGTCTCTTCTCCACAGGGAAGAGAACAATAAGTATTCCAATTTCCATTTATAGTACGATTGGGACATACATCCAAACAATAGCTATCTGTATCGGGGACATAAATCGGATCAGGATAATCACAAGGATAACATTTACCATCATTTCCTTTTATT
Source organism: uncultured Alphaproteobacteria bacterium (assembly GCA_949286245.1). GTDB lineage: Bacteria > Pseudomonadota > Alphaproteobacteria > CAAHEQ01 > UBA3637 > CALXPF01. The sequence continues at coordinate 14,083 of CASECF010000073.1, read as the reverse complement.
TCTCCTTCAGAACAATTTAATATGCATTGCTTTCCCATCTGTACCCGATTTCCACAATTTTCACATCCTCCAGAAAAAACACCATAAACATCCACACTTTTTTCTTCATCACAGGAATAACATTTCCCGTCACCTCCTGTAAATGTTCCTTCTTCACAAGGTAAAGAACATAGCTGATTCCACCCTCCATTCGCCACTCGATTAGGGCAAATATTACTACAATAGCCAGAAGCATTAAGAATATAAATTGGATTTTCATAATCACACGCATAACATTTCCCATCACTCCCCCTCAGTGGCTTATCAGAAGGACACGGGATTACACATTGAACATTGGTCGCACTGATTTCCCACAACTCTCTATTCGTACACACCCCGCAATTCTCTTCTACACCCGTCACATTGACGCCCCCCTCATTGTCACACGCATAACATTTCCCATCTTTTCCAATCAGGGGTTTATGCCACGGGCAACACTGATCGTTCTCATTACAGCACATGCCGTTCACGGCTTTGGCACAACAATAAGGGCCTGATCGTCTCTCTTTCGGGCAACAGATCTGTTCTCCCGTCTCCGTATCTTGAGCACACCGCTCATACCCCTCACAGGAGGACACACAAATGTTCTCTTGACACCGTTGACACGAACTACAATCACTGTCCTTTTCACAATACCAGTTGGGCAGTGCCGTCTCGTCCAGATCCTCATCAAACAAAAACACCATGGTCGCCGTTTCTCTGTTATCCATCTCGCTCGGTTCACAGATTAAGTCGTTCCCTCCATACACAATCTCATTGGCTTTCATCAAAACAGGGAGTTTCCACCCCATCTTTAAAATCTTGCGACACACCCCCACAGGCACATGCGTCACTTCTAACTCAAACAGTTTCGGATCATCCGGTTCCCGAAACGCCGTCACGGGATACCCCTGTCTCGTTATCGCAGGGAATTCATCCATTGTGAGCGTTCCTTTGTTTTGTCTCACCTGCTCACCCACACTCACCGCCCGAAGCGTCAGTTCATTGATTGTCTCGTTGGCTTTATATTGATCCATCGCATGGCGATACCCCGCAATCGCCCCGATTGAGAGAAGCCCCATAATCGTGAGTACCCCCAACATCTCCACCATCGACCGACCCGACTCTTGTTTTGTTGTTTGTTTTTGTGCGTTTAATTTTGACTTAAAAAACAAATCTTTGAACATCCTATCTCTCCAAAACTGTTTCAAAAAAACGATCGTTTTTTTGCAACGCTTTTTAGGTCAAAAAAAACCTTGATTTTCCGCTCTCCTTTCGTGTATAAAAAAAAGGATCCTTTTTTTGCGACAAAAACTGTCCATATAAGTGTTTGATTTTTTTAATATATCAATTCAAGATTAAAATTTTAATTCATAATAATTTAAGATCTGTCTTACCTAACTCTTTTAATACATAATACATTAAATAAAAATGGCTCTTATCCGAATAAGCTCCTTTTAACCTATTTTCAAATATAGCTCTCTGACTAGAAAAGCCAATATTCCGTGATTATAAAAAAAGGCGACATAAAGTCGCCCTTTTTTATTAACTCAGCCGAGTTCTATTTTTTTTCATCGGCTGCCACTTGCATCTTTACAATAATATCCGGATTAGAGACTGCTCCGTTATTAGCCGAAGTTCCGGCTTTAATCATGTCAACATACTCCATTCCATCAACAACTTGACCAAAAACGGTATATTGCCCATCTAAATATCCGGCATCATCAAAACAAATAAAGAATTGACTATCCGCACTATTCGGATCAGAGGCCCGCGCCATAGAAACTGTTCCTCTTCCATGATGTTTTTTATTAAATTCAGCTTTTAGCTTTTGACCGGATCCGCCCATTCCTGTTCCGGTCGGATCACCGGTTTGAGCCATGAATCCAGGGATAACTCGGTGAAATTTGACTCCATCATAGAATCCTTGTCTTGTTAACTCCTTAATTCGAGCCACATGATTAGGAGCTACATCCGGAAACAACTCAATAACCACACGACCGTAATCTAAATCCAAATAAAGCGTATTTTCTTTGTCCATCGCCTGAACTCCTGTTGTTAAAAATAAAATACCACATAAAACAGCAAAAAACTTCTTCATCTTTTTCTCTCTCCTCTTTGAGAAAAACAGAGATTATTGGTCAGAATTTTTTACCGTTGGAGCTGCGTTAGCATCAGTCGGTTGCTCGGCCACCACCGAAGGTGTATTTGTGACACCCTCAGCGTTTCCTGCAGTTGGAGCAATCTTAGAATCAGTCGGTTGTTCCACCACCGGAGCCGCTGGAGTAGCAACATTTGAAACAACCGGGGCTTTTACTTCAGACGATGTCACGGGTGCACTCACTTCTCCCTCAGAGATAACCACACGAACTGGTTGGCGCAATCCGATAATAACACCGACCAAGACCCCGATTAAAAACAATAAGACAATATTTGTTTTTGTTTTGCGTATTCCAAATTTTTTCATTTTTTTCTCCTTTTTAAAATTATTTTTGAGCACATTTTTTCATATGAGACTGTTCAGCCTCTTGACAAGCTTTACAGTGACAATGATGTTTTTCTAATTTCTTTTTAGCCCATTTAAAACCAAAAAACGGAGCTAAAATAAGAACAATTGTCATGCAAATCGGACATGGACACATTTTATTCTTCTCCTTCTATTAATTGTTCTTTTTCTGATAAATTGGAAGAAACAAACTCTTGGGTATCGTTAGGAACACTTTCTTCTTCAGACACCGAAGTATTTTCCTCATCAATATCCGTAATACATGTTGCCGAAACAACTTTTTCATTTGAATCCAGCCTAAACAAGATAACCCCCATTGTGCTTCGACCGGCGATTCGAATATCTTTCACACGCATACGAATCAACTTTCCGGCATCCGTCACCAACATAAGATGAGCATCATCCGGTACCGGCATGGAGGCCACAACATCCGCTTTTCTCTTATCATTATCTGTTTTTATATTAACAACGCCTGAGGTTCCTCGTGCCGTGATACGATACTCATAAGCACTGGAACGCTTACCATATCCCCGATCAGTAATTGTCAAAATGAACTCTTCATCAGACGCCATTTTTTCAAATTCTTCGGGCGTTAATACCATACCGGAAGTACTTTCAATTTCGACTGTATCCATATCGTCTCCGATTCCAGCCAAACGTCTACGTGCAACAGCCTCTTTCAAATAAGCGTCTCGCTTATCAATATCAGCCTTGGCATGCTTTAAGACGGACATGGAAATGACACGATCGCCGGAAGCCAATTTCATTCCACGAACACCGGTTGAGGCACGAGATTCAAAAATACGAACATCATCTACGGGGAACCGGACACACTTTCCACCGGTGGCCGCCAATAAAATATCTTGATCATCCGTACAGATAGAAACACCGATCAATTGATCTCCCTCATCCAATTTCATGGCAATTTTACCATTAGCATTTACGTTATAGAAGTCTGATAATCGATTACGACGAACATTTCCGGAAGCCGTTGCAAACATAACCGTTTTATTTTCACATTCTTCTTCTGTTTCGGGAAGTGTCAAAATAGTTGAAATCGTTTCTCCTTGTTGAAGTGGCAACAAATTGATCAATGCTTTTCCTAAAGATTGTGGAGATCCTTCCGGCAAACGATACGTTTTAATTTTATAGACAATTCCGCGACTGGAAAAGAATAAGAGCGGACTATGCGTACAAGCAACGAACAACTGAGAAACCTGATCTTCTTCTCTTGTCGACATACCGGAACGCCCTTTTCCACCACGGTGTTGAGCACGATACGTTGAGAGAGGAACACGCTTGATATAACCCGTATTCGTGACCGTCACAACCATCATCTCTCGTTGAATCAAATCTTCCATATCTTGTTCAAATTCAGCGTCCTCAATCGTTGTTAAACGTTCGGAAGGGAATTGAGCTTTCACCGCCTCCAATTCTTCCCGAATAATCGCATAAATTTTCTCATGAGAACCCAAAATAGCCAAATACCCCTTAATCAATCCGGCCAACTCACCCACTTCTTCATGAATTTTATCACGCTCTAAGCCGGTCAAACGTTGTAATTTTAGATCTAAAATTGCCTTAGCCTGAGCCTCTGAAAGCATATAGAAACCATTTTCGACTTTTCGATCCGGCTCATCGATTAAATCGATCAAATTTTCAACATCTTTTGCTTCCCATCTTGTTTCCATCAAACGCATTTTGGCAATTGAGGGATCAGAGGCCGTTTTAATCATTTCGATAACAGCATCCAAGTTCGCCACGGCAATTGCTAAACCAACCAAAACATGAGCCCGATCTCTGGCCTTATTCAATTCAAAAATCGTCCTTCTGCGAACGACCTCTTCTCTGAACTGAATAAAAGCCTCTAAGATTTGTTTCAGGTTCATCAATTCAGGACGACCGTTATTTAAAGCCAGCATATTCATACCGAAGCTTGTCTGTAAAGGCGTATATTTATATAGTTGATTCAAAACAACTTCGGGATGAGCATCCCGTTTTAACTCAATAACGACACGAACACCCTGACGATCCGATTCATCTCTCAAATCAGAAATTCCCTCAATGACCTTATCTTTAACCAATTCGGCAATTCGAACAATCATGGCTGCTTTATTGACTTGATAAGGAATTTCCGTCACAATAATGGCTGTCTTATCCTTCTTAATTTCCTCAATGGAACAACGTCCCCGCATAATAACGGAACCTCGTCCTGTTAAATATGCGGAACGAGCTCCCCCACGCCCCAGTATCAAACCGCCTGTCGGAAAATCCGGCCCCGGAACATAATTAATCAATTCTTCGGCGGATAATTCAGGATTATCAATCAAAGCGATACACGCAGAAACAACTTCCCCTAAATTATGCGGAGGAATATTGGTCGCCATACCAACGGCAATACCTCCGGAGCCATTAACCAATAAGTTGGGAAACCGTGCCGGCAAAACAACAGGTTCTTGGCAAGTTTCATCATAGTTGGGGCGAAAATCAACCGTATCTTTTTCAATATCCTCCAAAAGCCAATGAGCAGATTGGGCAAGACGAGCTTCCGTATATCGCATAGCGGCTGCTTTATCTCCATCCATAGAACCGAAATTCCCTTGAGAGCTAATTAAAGGAACTCGCATCGAAAAAGTCTGAGCCATTCGCACCATTGCTTCATAAATGGAGCTATCTCCATGAGGGTGATATTTACCCATAACATCTCCGACAATACGAGCAGATTTTCTGAATGGCTTATTAAAATCATATCCGTTTTCATTCATAGAGAATAAAATTCGCCTGTGAACCGGCTTCAATCCATCCCGAACATCCGGCAATGCACGTGAAACAATTACGCTCATCGCATAATCTAAATAAGATCTTCTCATTTCATCTTCGATCGGTGTCGGAAGAACATCAGTCACGTTCGAATTCATCACTGTTTCATTCATTCTTATTGCTTTCTTTTAATCCAAATAATTCAATAGGTTCAATCCACACAATTTAAATGTAAAATTCGTTTTTAAAACGGAATTTCATCATCAAACGAATCTGATCCGGAAACAGATGCCGTATCCCAACCGGCTCCGGCTGAAGAAGACATTGAGTTTTCATTATTAACAGAGGCATCTCCCGAGCGGGCATCCAATAAAACCAATTCGCCCCGATAAGCTCCTAAAACAATTTCAGTGGTATATCGCTCTTGTCCGGAAGCATCCGTGTACTTTCGGGTCTGTAAAGCACCTTCCACATACACCTTCGATCCTTTTTTCAAAAAGCGCTCCGCAAAATCAGCAAGATTTGAATTAAAAACAACCACTCGATGCCATTCCGTTTTTTCCTGCCGCTCTCCGGTTTTATCTCTCCATGTATCCGAAGTCGCCACAGACAGATGAACAATTTTTTGACCGGAATTTGTATGTCTCACTTCCGGATCACGACCTAAATTACCAACCAAAACAACTTTATTGATACTTCCTGCCATATTTTTTCCTTTCTATTCTACACATAAAACAATTCGTTTTTAAAATAAAAAACAGTTCTCTTTCATCCTACATTTTTTTTAGTAAAAAAGAAAGTTTTTTTTACATAAAAAGCATCTTTTTTAGCTTCTTTTTTTAAAAAAATAAAAGGAAAAAGCAAAATAAAAAAGAGGCCTTCAAAGCCTCTTTTTGACTAACGAGCTAAATCTCTGTAATGAGCCAAGACCTCCTGTGTTGGGAAAAGTCTTTTCCATTTATTGGCATCTTCTATAATTGTTTTTCGATCAATATTTCGTTCTCTGGCTTCTTGAAAGAAGTTAAAAATACGTGTTTGGATATTCTCTGGAGCATCCGGCAATTTTGCAACTGCAAAGAATGTTTCCTTTGCCATTTCGTACTCTCCAATTTCTGTCAGCATTTCAGCTGTTTTCAAACCGAGCTCCATATTTTGAGGTTCTAGCTTAAATGCATGATTAAGCGCATAAACTGCGTGATCATCATGTCCCAAAGCCATCAAACAATTTGCTGCATTCAAGTATGCGGGAGCAAAATCTTTATCTGTCAAGATAGCGGCATCACAAGCGTTGAGCGCATCCACATACCGCCCTAAAGCAAAAAGTGTCGAGCCATAATTACTTCTGGCTTCTACATTCATCGGATCCAATCGAATAGCCTCTCCAAAAGCAGTCAGAGCCTCTTCCATCCGATCCAAGCCATATAAAGCATTTCCTTGCAAAATCCAAAATACCGGCTCATCCCTTTCTATTGCCAAATAATTTTGAGTTTCGCTTAAAACCTCCGCATACTGACCGGAAACATTTAAATTATTCAACCGATCAACAATTTGTTCCATATTCTCCATAATAAACCCTCCTTCATTTTAAGAACATAGCGCCAATAGAATTCCGGCAGCAATCGCCGAACCGATAGCTCCTGCAACATTAGCACCCATTGCATGCATAACAAGATGGTTGGAAGGATTTGCTTCCAATCCCAACTTTTCGGATACTCGTGCAGCCATCGGAATAGCTGAAACACCGGCTGATCCGATCAATGGATTTATTTTTTGTTTTAAAAATAAATTCATCCCCTTAGCCATTAAAACACCGGAAGCTGTTCCCAGTATAAAAGCTAAGACGCCCAAAAACAAAACAACAAGTGTGATCGGTGTTAAAAATAAATCAGCCGCCATTTTCGATCCAACAGATAAACCTAACAAAATAGTCACGGTATTGATCAAAGCGTTTGAAGCCGTCTCAGAGAGACGAGTCGTCACACCCGATTCTTTTAAAAGATTACCCATCATGAGCATTCCGATCAACGGCAGAGCCATCGGAATAAACAATCCGGTCAAGATCATAACCATAATCGGGAACAATATTTTTTCTCTCTGAGTGACGGATCTAACCTGTTCCATGACGATTTTACGCTCTTGGGTCGTTGTTAACACTCGCATAACCGGAGGCTGAATAACCGGCACCAAAGCCATATAAGAATAAGCAGCCACGGCAATAGCTCCCAACAATTCGGGAGCCAATCGTCCGGCCAAAAAGATGGAAGTCGGACCATCGGCTCCACCGATAATGGCAATAGAGGCTGCCTGTTTTAAAGAAATAGAAAGGCTTGGGATCAAATCCGACAAGGCTAATCCACCCAAAAAAGTACCAAAAATAGCAAACTGAGCAGCTCCGCCCAACAAGGCTGTTTTGGGATTTGCTATCATCGGTCCGAAATCCGTCATGGCGCCGACACCCATAAAGATCAGCAACGGGAAAAGGCCGTTTGATATTCCAAAATGATAGAGAAGATAAAGTAATCCGCCCTCTTCTGTCATTCCGCTTCCCGGAATATTTGCAAACAATCCGCCAAGAGCAATCGGAATCAATAAAAGGGGTTCAAATTTCTTAACTATTCCGAGATACAACAACAAACAACAAATACAAATCATAATCAGCTGGGACAGTCCCAAAGGAAGAATTGTATCGGTGTTTTGCTCTGCAAAAATCAATTGGAAAACACCTGTTTGTTTAAAAATCAACTGAGCCGGCTCAAACCAAAGAACGAGCAGAGCGCCCGCCAAAAGCCCCAAAACAATCATTCCAATCCAATACGGTATAGAATTTTTTTGAATCATCCGATTGCAAACAGGTTTTGATTTGTTTGAACCTGTTCTCCCTGTTTAACAAAAACTTGCTTTACTTGACCATCTAAATCAGCTTTAACGACCGTTTCCATTTTCATGACTTCAATAACAGCCAAATCCTGTCCTGTTTTAACTTTATCTCCTACACGAACAAATATTTTCAAAACGACACCAGGAGTACCCGATCGAACAAATGTCTCATTTGAAGAAGCCGCTTTAGGCGTATTTTCTTTCTTTAAATCTGATTTTGAATTTTGTCCCTGCAGCAGGTTCCCAGTTTCTTCCTGTATTGAGAAAGCATAGGGAGTTCCATTAACCTCAGCTGTTGTTTCCGTCAATTTAACATGGAAAGTTTCACCATTTAAAACAACAATGCAAGGATTGGAAGAAGTCGAAGGTAAAGATTTTTCCTTTTCTTTATAACGAACCTTAACTGAGGCCTCTCCCTTCAAGAACTGAATACCCTTTTCTCCACAAGCGGCAGCAATAAAGATATTTTCATCTGTTAAAGGCAAATGATTCTTTTGGAGCATATTTTCATAATGCTCTTTTGATTTCATGGGATTGGCATCATTTAGGCTTAGGGGAGTCTCCTTCGTTGGTTTTAAACCCATTTGTTGCTCGGCGATTTTGATCACTTCTGCATCCGGCTTAACGGGTGTTTTTCCAAAATATCCCAACACCATTTTACCATATCCCTCAGCAATTTTTTTCCACGGACCGTAAATAACATTATTAAAAGCCTGTTGGAAATAAAATTGGGAAACCGGTGTAACGGAAGTTCCAAATCCTCCCTTACGAACCACCTCTTCCATAGCCTTAATAATTTCTGCATACTTGCCCATTAACTGATTGTCCCGCAACATTTGTGTATTCGCTGTTAAAGCTCCCCCCGGCATAGGTGACCAAGGAATTTGAGGTTCAACATGAAGAGCTTCCGGTGGAATAAAATAGTCGGACAAGGCTTCTTTTAAATGATTTTCAACCTGCATAACGGCATCCACGTCACACGCCAATTCATACTGACTTCCTCTTAAGGCATGCCACATAGTTGCCACATCCGGTTGACATGTTCCACCGGAAACAGGAGCTAACGACAAATCGACCACATCCGCCCCAGCCTCAACAGCCGCCATATAGCACGCCAGTCCAACACCTGCGGTCTCATGCGAATGAAACTCAAGAGGGACCTTTTCACCCACCATCTGACGAGCCCGTTTAATCGTTTCATAGACAACGGCCGGAACAGACGTTCCCGACGCATCTTTAAAGCACAAAGAATCGAACGGAATTTTAGCTTTTAAAAACTTTTTAAGTGTTTCCTCGTAAAAATCGGGTGTATGAGCGCCGACGCACCCCGGAGGCAACGACATCATGGCGACACACAGCTGATGTTTTAATCCGGCTTTTTTGATGCATTTGGCACTATAAATTAAATTATCGGGATCATTTAAAGCATCAAAATTACGAATGGTCGTCATACCGTGTTTTTTAAATAATTCCGCATGAAGTCGAATCATATCAGAGCTTTGCGAATCCAAAGCCACAATATTAACCCCTCTTGCCAGTGTTTGCAAATTGGCTTTAGGACCGCAAATTTGGCGGAATTCATCCATCACATCAAATGCGTTTTCGTTGTTATAAAAGAATGCCGCCTGAAAAGAAGCTCCGCCTCCCGCTTCAATATGCGTTATTCCGGCTTTAACGGCTTCCGCCACAACGGGCAAATAATCTTTCGAGAGAACTCGTGCACCGAAAACCGATTGGAATCCATCTCGAAAAGCCGTACACATAAATTTAATTTTTCGCTTTTTTTTCTGTGACATTTAAGACCCCCTTATTTTTTAGAATATGACCGCTGAGCCACAGCAATGCTCACTGCAATCTTTTCCAATTCTGTTTTTTTTGAAGATTTTCCCAACAATCCGAGCACATGCATACAACAAATCATTAAAAAAAGGAAATAAAAAACACTTCCCATGCCCAAAAGCGTAATCAATAAACCCTCCACCATCACTTTACCTCCATTTTTTTTCATATTAAGATGAGAGAATATGTATTGCAAGCATTTTATATTTTTGTACATTTTTTTATTGCGTATTTTCAATTTTAGTGCTAGAATCCTTAGAGAAATAGGATACATGAGGAGGTAAAAATGTCATTACTGGACACCTTAAAAAAAGCAAAGGCTTCTGCACTTATTGCAGGGGTTTCATTTCTTGGTTCGACCGGGGTTTTAGGAGCAACGGAAAGTGATCAGTCATCGGCACCGCAGAGTTCTTCAACACCTCCAATCGTCAGAGAGGTGAATGCTCCTGTTTCACAAAACACATCTCTTACAGAGGAAGAACGAGCTCAAAAAGATGTGTATATTGCCATGAAATTTATCATGCCTCATGAGTCAACTCGTTTTGTCCAAGAGTGGGATATTTCAGATCAAGGAGAAATATCAAAAGGCCGTGTTATACATCGTCCGATTGAAAATTTTTACTGCTGTACATCCGGAGAATTAACCGTTGGATTCGGAACCATGCTTTCTGTCCGGGGAAATACCATTTCCGATGAGGCAAAAAAGCTTATTGGAATTTTGGATATTCGGGAAAAGCCTCGAGACAGAGCCGGAGATCTTTTGGATGATTACGAAATATCCGGCTCAGGATTTAAATTAGATATGGACGGTAAAAGGACATGGTTGGAGAAAGTTCTCGAAAATCCGGATAACGATCGTTTACTGGAGGCCGTCGTTATTCAAAAAGGGGGCAAAAAATTGACCATGGCAAAAAAGAAAGATCTGGTATCCAAGTTAACAAAACTTCATAAAAGCGATGTCCAATACAATGCCGAACACCCTTCACGCCCCTTAACACAAGATGAAAAAGAAGATGCAGTTATTAAATTGAAACGACAATGGGTAAGAATGGGATCTCCGATGAATATGTTAGAATCCGCCTATGCAAAAAAACCGGTTTTTCGTGACTACATTGTCACAAGTGAAAGTGCTTATAAAGCAGCGACATTTGAACTTTTGGAAAAACGAGAGTATGCAAAAGAGCGAATGAAAAAAAATAAAAAGCAAGACTGGGATAAACTCAATTATTTTGCAAAAACACTATTTTTAGAGCGTGGATATATTGCCGGAAACGGTGGTATTTTTGAACTAAAAGATGGATCTTTCGTGAAAGCGATATCTCGTAATGACGTCAAAAGCGCTGCACAATTAGCCCAACAATCAAGAAATCGGCCCAGAAATGCCGGACGTTTACATTTAGCCAATATCAACAATTGGCTTAAAACAGAAATGTCTGTCTATCCCTTACGAGACGATGCAAATGCAGAGACTAAAAATCAATATGCGGAAAAGTTGATTTTGAGATCTATTGCAAAACACATTTTGGACTATAGAAGTGAACTTAGTCAGGGCGGTAAATCAGTTTTATTTTTAGAAGCCTCATTGACGTCTTGTATCGCTCAAATTGCTGAATATGCAAAAGGCTCAGAATTAACATTGGAAGAGCTCAAAAGAGTGGATCGGCACACTCAGTCGATGTTCTATGCCTTCATCCATAATCCGGCATTATCAAAAATTTCTCCGGAGCGCCGAGAGACAGCATTACTACTCATAGCCAATAACATTTATAACACTTATTCCGCACCAAATCACTATCTACCGGATACAGACAGAAGTGATTCTTTGAAAGCGATCGCTTTAGCCACACAGGAAACGATGTCTCTTTTGGATAACGAAAACGGGAAATCTCTTCAGAAAGCTTTAGCAGATCAAGTGAGAAAACGAATATCATATGATAAGAATGTCTCTGCAATGGCGGCAAAAGGAAAGAGAATTGTGACTTCTGACAAACAGACCACACCCAACCTTATTTCAACCAAAGCACGCAGAGATGGTGGCAGATAATATACAAGAGGGACCATGGATTTACAAGGGAAAACAATTTTAACCGGTGTTAAACCAACCGGAACATTGCATATTGGAAATTATGTAGGGGCCATTAAACCGGCAATAGAACTGGGACACCATGTTTCCCGAGCAGGGAGGCATATTATGTTTGTGGCAGATTACCACGCCATCAATGCCATAAAAGATGCCGTTTTATTAAAACGGCTTCGAAAAGAAATTGCCTGCGTATATTTGGCCTGCGGATTAGATCCGAAACGATCGATCTTTTATATGCAATCTGATGTTCCCGAGCTTTTTGAAATGACGACCATTTTAATGGCCTACACACCCAAAGGCTTTATGAACAAAGCCCATGCCTATAAAGCAGCAGTCGATAAGAATCATGCCAAAGGAGAACCAGCTGATTCGGGCATTAACATGGGACTTTATACCTATCCTGTTTTGATGGCTTCTGATATCCTCTCATATGACACAGATCTGGTTCCGGTTGGTAAAGATCAAATTCAGCATGTTGAAATTGCGGCGGATATTGCCGGCTCAATCAATGCACTCTATCAAAAAGAAGTACTCAAAATCCCTTCTTATTTCGTGCAAGAAGCCACTCAAACACTTCCGGGAATTGATGGGCAAAAAATGAGTAAAAGTTATAACAACGTGATTCCTTTATTTGGAACGGATTCAGAAATAAAAAAAGCAGTTATGAGTATTAAAACGGACTGCCAAGACATCAATGCGCCCAAAAATCCGGAAGAGATTTTGTTGTATCATATTATTCGAGGAATTTCTCCCGATACGGTTGTGCAAGAGGTTAAAGAAGGACTTGAAAAGGGTGGTATGGGATATGGCACCATCAAAAAGATGTTATTGGCAAGTATTCTTCAAGAAGTTTCCGAGAAAAGAGAAAAATACAACAACTACATGGCTCATTTTGATGATGTTCAAGATATGTTAAATGAAGGGGCTAAAAAAGCAAGAGCGATTGCTCGTCCGATTTTGGAAAGAACCAAAGACGCCGTTTTTGCCAGATAAGAATTTAAAACAGATATTTTTACAAAAAATGGGAAAATCCGTTGAGAGAATCCTTCTCTCAACGGATTGTTTTAAAAAAGAGAATAGACATAGCGTTCGCATAAACATCCAAAAGGCAATATATAAAAACGTCCTTATACGAAAGTTAGACTTCACCTCTTATCTTCTGCCCAAAAACATTTTTTAGTAACAAAGAGCTCCAGCGTATCTGTGTGTATCTCCCATAAGATGACCACTAGAATTATACCCCCACGACGAAGAATAAGTACTCGCCCAACAGACATGAGATTTATGCGCTAACCAGACTTCATCAAGTCCTGTCTCAATTGCTTCTACTTCTTGAACTGAAGCCAATCGTTTCCCCACAGATTCGCAAATATCTTGTGCCGAATACCATGTTTCCGCTTGTCTCGAATAATACCATTCATGACTATTCAGGGTCACATAGTATCCCGAAAGTGAAACACATTGTGTCGATCTAAACCCTTTTCCGTCACAATCAGCAATATCCCGACAATACTCTCCTGAGCCACAATCTGCATGAGACCTACATTCCACACATCCGGAATTGGGATCACACACACCGGTCGGACAGTCATCATCAGAGCGACAAAGCGGTGTTCCACAAGTATAATAACTGATCCCCCAGCTAGAATTCAGTTCTCTTCGACACACCTCATCACCCGAGCAACAGTCTGCCCCACAAGGAATCCCCGGCACCGGACAATTTAAACAAACCATACCTTTATACCCATAATTTAGATTAACATATTCCGAAAGAGTTGTATCAGAACAAGATCGGAGACATGAATCAGACACATCAGAACGAACTATCACCGATTGTCCGGCACTTGTCGGGCACCGTTCACATCCGCTTCCGGTTGTAAATTGTCCCTCCGGACATGTCTCCAAAACACACTGCTCTTGTTCCCAATCCCAAAAAAAGCCGTCTTCACATGAGGGGGTATCCATCCAATCTTCTGGAAGTTCCGGATCTTCCGATCCAC
>CASECF010000072.1 GCA_949286245.1 uncultured Alphaproteobacteria bacterium | reverse complement strand
ACGCATTATAGAAAAGAATATCTAGAAGTGGAACTTAACGGAAAGCCGATAAAAGCCCTAGTCTACGTGATGAACGAAGAGATTAGGGGAATTATGGTTCCAGATTGTTTTTATCTAAACACTTGCCTGGATGGTTATGATAACTTTCGTTTTGATACTAAGTATTTATTTGAGGCATATGAGAGAGCACTAAGGTAAATAGCGAAATATCGTTTTTCATAATTTTTGATAATTTTTGATTATTTTTGAATAAAACATTTTACTTTGAAATATTTTTGATTATTCCTTCCATTTTCATGTTTTTATATATTTTTCATGCTATAGGTCAACTATAATCAGTTTTTAAAAACTTAAAAATATTCTTGACAATGTGTATTGCGTTTTTATAAACTTATATTGCAATTAGAAACTGCAAACATGGAGGAAAAGACTTGTGGCAAACTCAATTGAAAAAAACAATCCTATCAAACAACTAATTTTTGACGAATTAAAGCTAAACCCAGATTCTTTATCGCTTTTCTTAGAGGTATCTTATCTAATTCTTTTAAAGAATGGTTACATTAAAAAGCCAAGTTTTAATCCAGAAGATTTTAATGCTAATTATAAAGACAAGTGGGTTGAAATATCTAAACTCATTTCCAATTTTTCTGGCGATGAGCTTAAGAATCTTATCAAAGATGTATTTTTTGATTTTGAAAATAGAAACTTTGATGTTCATTCCACGAAACAATTAAACCAAATTGTCTATTCTTTGCTAGAATTAGATAAAACCGGAAACAACAAAATTATTGATGCATTTTCTTCAAGAGGAGACTTTTTAATAACTGTCTTGTCCCCAGATTTTCAGGATGGTCAACTTCAAAATTGCATTTATGCTTGTAATTTGAACCGAAATAACGGTTATATTTCACAATTGATTGCCGATATTTTTGGTAACGGATCGACTGCGGTAGAGGTTATCGATGGCGACTGCTTCTCCAATTTGTCTAACATTGAATTTAATAGAGCGAGGATTTTTGGACCTTTAGGAATTAAAAGTAAGGCAAGAACATTAAAATGTAGCACTAGACTTTTTGATGAAATTCCGAACAAAACTATCCTAAATTCCGAATGGGAATATATCGATGCAATGTTTCAAAAAGACATCGTCGATTTTAGGGCCGTGGCCTTGGTAACTGGGAAAAACTTATGGGATTCTCAAACCGAGGCGTATAGAAAAAGCTTTATTAAGAGCGGGTATTTAGAAGGAATTATCGAACTTCCACAAAAGGCTCTTCCAAATACTGGCGTACACCTGTTTCTTCTTGTTTTAAGTAATCAAAACAAACAGGTAAAATTATTAGATGCCTCTGCACTCATTATTAAAAATAAAAATAGATTTAGCGAGTATGAAAGAGTCGCCAATTTGGATATCGGGGGTATCCTTGATCAATATTTCGATGACAGATGCGTCAAAAGTATAGAAGAGATTCTAAGATTTAAAAACCTGACCCCCTCTATTACAAATGTAAAGAAAAAAGAAATACAAAATGGAGTGAGATTAAGCGATATCGCCGATGTTTTTACAGGGAATCAATACACTATAAAAAATTTTTCTGGCATGTTGTCAGATGTTGAAACCGGCTATTCGATACTCACTTCAAACGATATCACTGATTTTTATATCAACTTGTCTTCCCTAAGACACATAAACTATAACGATGGAAAATTAGATAAATATGCTATTCAAAATGGTGATGTCATTGTCACAAGCAAATCGTCAAAAGTAAAAGTTGGCGTTGTCGACTTTGAGCCAAAGGAAAAAATAATTGTTACCGGTGGAATGATTATCATCAGGCCTAACAAAGAAAAACTAAACCCCATCTATTTAAAGGCCTTCTTAGATTCTGAATTGGGTCAGCAAGAATTAAGGATGAT
>CASECF010000071.1 GCA_949286245.1 uncultured Alphaproteobacteria bacterium | reverse complement strand
GATATTGATCCGTATAGCTTTTTTTAGAACTAGAAATCTTTGAGCATTTGATTCGAAAAATATGTAAAAACGGAATTTGTTTTTACTTGATTTTGTGATTTATCCCTTGTATAAAAAGTAATGGAATGAACCAAAAATCTGGTAATGGAGGGGCTTATGAAAAAGTTGATGGTGGGTGTGTGTTGCTTGTTGATATCCGGAAGCGTGTTGGCAGGCGGGTGCGATAGCGACAGTGGAACGCTGATTACCGGAAAGGACGGGACAAAATACTGCCAAAGTAAAGTGGGTTTAAAGAGTGCTTTTGCATGCTGTGACGCCATTGGTGGACAGTTGATTGACTTGACAACCGAATGCAATAAGGTGACGGGGACAGAACAATGCCCGAATTTGGCCGGAGTCGGATCGGGAACTGTTTGGACACAAGCTGTTCCTTCCTCTGATGGTGCAGCTAACGCTCGTCAATCATTTAAAAGTGTACTTCATTACAATCGTTACCATTTCTTACCAGGCTATGTGCGCCGGTTTCTGAGCTCTTTTCTTTCTTTATTTTAGTCCGCCGTTTGGCGGACTTTTTTGTTCGCTGTTTCCGGCGAACCGACGATTCTCGATTTTCCCCGTTGCTTAGTCATTTTATCGTATTTTCGGTTTCTTTTTAGGGGTTTTGTAAAAAGTTGTCGTTTTTTTTCTCGTAAAAGATATTTATTTCTTTCCTATGCTTGATATAAAAATTTTGGTTTATAAGAAAGCAAAACAAGTATGTCAGTGACATAAGGCATATCTGTCTTTTCTGTTTCGTCCCCCTGTTGAAGCATCCGGATAGGGGATATTCCCAACGACGATAATCCAAACACTGCAAGCATTATAGTCTGAATTTGTCCAAAACCAATAATTCCATTTTAATTGGGAGGAAAGAGCATTGTTTCTGTTCATAATATCATCTTTCGAAGCGAGTGTTTTATTTTGAGCTCGACACCAATTATCAGCATCCCACCAACTCATGGTATCAGTAGATCGAATCCATTTTTCCTTTTTCCCGTTATAAATTATATAATCCGTTTGAGACCCATGAGTGTTAATAGGGAGACAAGATTGGTAGTCCGGATAAGTACAGCTTCCGGTGTTTCCTACACTACAAAATTCATCGGAAAGACAATCGGAATTTGTTTGGCAACTGACTTGTTTGCAGATATTTTCTTCGTCAAGAAATCCGGAGCAACGATTACAAATTTCGGCAGAAACATTTTTTTGTCCGATGACGGTTGTACAATCGGGTTTTTGACATACACCGTTAACCATAATTCCTCCACAAGCATAACAAGCCGTATCTCGTGCAAGACGAATATCGGTTGGACAACAAACATGTCCATTCCATTCTTTATCCGGACATTGAGCACAGCTTTCGGGAGTATGTTTGCTAACAAGTGAGCAGGTCACAGTATTGCAACGTCCATATCTCGTTTCACACACACCATTTGGACAATCTGAATCTTGAATACATTCGACACAAATATTTTCTATCGCAAAACCAATATAACAATAGGGTTTATTTGGATCTTTACAGTGAGCATTGGAACTACATTCTCCGGCAACACATCTATTTCGGTCTGCTCTTTTTTGACAAATCGGTTTATCTGTTGGACAATCCGAATCTCTTGAGCATTCAACGGAACGACAATTTCCGGCATAACAAACTTCTTTATTTTGGCAGATAGATTGACAATATCCGTTTTGACACTGTCCACAGATAGAACTGCAATCTGAGTCCGTTGTGCAAGAATAGGCGTAGGCCGGTTTTGTATTTGGGTTTAAATCAACTGGGAATTGGAATGTTAAATTTTCTACACGACCTGATTTTGGACAAAATAATAAATCATCTGCGGTGACAAGGGAGGGAAGAGTCCAATCAGAATCCATAATTATTTGGCAAACACCGGCCGGAACGTTAGCAAGGTGTATTTCAAAATAGTTTTGATCTCCACGAAGTTGAAGAACACTGGTTGTGTATCCTAAGCGGGTTTGAGAAGAGAGTTCGTTTTGGTTGGGTGGAATACCATTGTTAATTTGTTGATCATGGATGAGAGCTCTTTGTTTAACTTCCTCTATTGTTTCATTCGCTCTATATCGATTTATGGCCTGTTGATATCCCGTGATGCCGATAATGGATAGGACTCCGATCAATACAAGTACTCCTAATATTTCTACCATGGAACGACCAGATTCAGAATTTGTTTTTTGTGTTATATGTGTATCTCTTTTGGAGTAGAATAAGTCTTTGAATTCCATTTTTATAATCCATATAAGTGTGCCAATCTTTCTAAGAGGTCTCCGATAAAAAAATTTTTAATAGAAAGTGTTATCTGGAGTGAATATATTTTAAAAACAGTTGCGTTGCAAGATAAAAGTCTGAAATTGCAACCGATTTTGGTGGCGTGGCTCAAAAAGGTGGTGATTCCCGCTTCAGTGGAGTTAAGATTGGATATTGATCCGTATAGCTTTTTTTAGAACTAGAAATCTTTGAGCATTTGATTCGAAAAATATGTAAAAACGGAATTTGTTTTTACTTGATTTTGTGATTTATCCCTTGTATAAAAAGTAATGGAATGAACCAAAAATCTG
>CASECF010000070.1 GCA_949286245.1 uncultured Alphaproteobacteria bacterium | reverse complement strand
TCAAAATTAAAGTTGAAAATTATATCTATTATTATAATAATGAACGTTGTCAGTGGAGCTTAAACAAAATGACACCGGCTCAACGCCGATGCCATTTGCTTAATCCTCCCGCTTGACTTACATCCCTCGGGACTTTTTTTTATTGTCCAATTTATGGGGTACAGATCAAAAAAAACGGGGTTTTTTTGTAATTCAAATCCAATTTCCACACAAATCTTTTTCGATATTTTGGATACTCGCTCCAAATATGAAAATTCGGTTATCAATATTATTTCAAACATCGGCTTCTACTGTCTCTATTGTTCGAGCTCTCGAATTGCGTGCGGAGATATATGTTGTGATATCGGTATGGGATTTGAAAAGATAGATTTTTATGCTCCCCAATACCGATCTCTCTTATCTCAATGTGCCTCAGATACCGATTGCATGGATCCCACTAAACCTGTTTGTAATTCATACGCCGGTTCTTGTGTGGAGTGTTTATTCTATTTGGATTGCCCGAGTGGAAAATATTATGCCAATATAAAAGACTTAAACTGTTTCGGAAATACATCTCCTCATTGTCGATTGTGTATGATATCAACGGAGAAACATGGTATTACTGCAATGGTGATACATTTTATTCGGCAAAAGATAGATGTGCCTCTATCTGGAAATCTCTTCTCTCCGGAAGAGCTGATAGAAGATTTTGAAGGCATCAGATAACAACATCATTATTTTTCTTAATCGTGGACAAGCCAACAGATTGTGGCGAACAAGATTGTTTCTATCGAATATCACGGTGAAATAGAAAGAGATGGTCTCTCCTCTGGCAATGATATCTATTGTCATTAATGGAGATGAATTCCGGTAGGGAGAAGATCGGTCAAAATCAGCTCTCTATCCATATGTATTATGTCAATTGAAATAAGCAAAGATTTTTAAAAATCGACAGGAAGATAAACACTAAACGTGGTTCCCTTTTTTTCGGTACTGGATACTTCAATCAAACCATCATGTTGTTGGATAATTTGTTGTGTGATACCAAGACCTAATCCCGTTCCCTCAATCGATTTTGTTTTGAATGAATCAATTCGATAAAATCGTTCAAATATGCGGGGGAGAACAGATGACGGGATTGGGTTCCCGAAATTATGGACACTCACTAAAATAACTTGTCTTATATCCTCAAAGTAGCGATCGGATTTTTTAGGGAACCCATTGCATAATTGTGCTTTAATGGTAATGGGTTTTCCTTCTTCTCCATACTTAATGGCGTTATCCACCAGATTTTGAAAGGCCTGATGCAACAAAGCTTGATTTCCGATAAGGCGAGGAAGATCATGGACTAATTTTAATTGAAGGGTTTTATGATTATTCTGAGCTTTAATTGTGAGATCCTCCAAAACATGCGTCAATAATTCCGACACCAAAATAACATCATTTGATTTTGTTTTTTGTATCATTTTCAATTTTGAAACTTCTAATAAATTTTGAACCAAATGCGTCATACGCTTTGTTTGTTCCGCCATCATATTTAAAAATTTTTCACGAGCAATTTCATCTTCTTTTGCCGGACCTTGAAGAGTTTCGATCATCCCTGACAAAATGGACAGCGGTGTTTTTAATTCATGACTTGCATTTGCAAAAAAATCATCTTGCTGTTGTTTAAACGATGTCAATGTTGTAATGTCATGAAAAACAATCACGGCAATTGCTTTATTTTTAGCCAATTCCGGCAATCGTTCTATTCGCACTTGAAATGTATATGTGACATCATCTTTATATTCCCACTCGAACCAGTCATTTTGCTTTGATCTCTGAATGATTTGGTTTAAAATATTTTCAAAAAAAGGTACTGTAATAATTTGATTAATTGATTTTCCCAAGCAATCTGCTCCGAAAAAATCTTCAGCGATTTTATTAGTGGAAACAATTTTGCTCTCAAGATTGATCAGCAAAAGAGGAACAGGGAGAATTTCTAAAATGCGAGCATCGGAAAGGGTTTGATTTGACCAAATATTTTTGACTTTTAAAAAGGCATCAGCCAATCGAAAAGATCCGAAAATACCCTTATGGAACCTCGGTGTTTCAACTTCTAAGCCCTGAGCTAAATTTTTTAAATAGCCGATAAAGCTTTCCAACTCTTTAAAGACAAAAGAGGTAATAACACCCGTTACGATCAACACGCATCCGAAAAAGATCATGGCTGTCCATGGACCGATTTTTCCCCAAAAGAGCATAATGCTTAAAACAAGGGCTGTCGGAATATTTAAAACAAATAATCTTGCCAAAAAACGGACAGAATAAAAATGTTTTTTTCGGTATTTATTTTTTCTCATAAATAGACTATAATACACGCCTCATAAAAAGGAAAGAATAAAAATGGCACAGGAAGCAAAAGATTTTAAAACAACGCCGATGATGGCTCAATATCTAAAAACAAAGCAAGACTATCCGGATTGTCTTTTGTTTTATCGCATGGGTGATTTTTATGAGCTGTTTTTCGAAGACGCCTTAATTGCTTCTAAAGTTCTCGATATCGTTCAAACTTTTCGAGGGAAACATAACGGTCAGGATATTCCCATGTGTGGTGTTCCGTTTCATGCTTACGAAAACTATCTGGTTCGACTGGTTAAAGCCGGATATAAAGTGGCTATTTGTGAACAAATGGAATCTCCTCTTGAGGCAAAAAAAAGAGGCTCCACGGCCGTTGTTAAAAGAGATGTTATTCGTATCGTCACAGCCGGAACTTTAACCGAAGATTCTCTTTTGGATGCGAAACAACATAATTACATTGCTGCCGTTTTTCCAACATTTCAAGAATTCGGAGTTGTCTGGGCCGATATGTCGACCGGTGATTTTTATACCCAAACGGCCCGTTTGGACGCTCTTCATTCCGTTTTATCTCGATTTAATCCCTCCGAAATATTGGTTCCCGAAAATTTAAAAGAGAAGTATCCTAATTTAATTTTTGACACCTCTGACATATTAACGGAAATACCGGATGAGCGTTTTGTTTTTTTAAACAATAAAAAGCGGTTGGAATCTTTTTATAAAGTTCAAGATATTGAAGCTTTCGGATCTTTTACTCAATCAGAAATTATTGCAGCTGGTATTCTTTTGGATTATATCCTATTAACACAAAAAGGCGCCGTTCCGGTGTTGAAGCCTCTTCATAAAATGATTAGTACTCAATTTATGGAAATTGACGCTTCTACTCGAAAGAGTTTGGAATTAACCTCCACTATGACGAATGATCGATCGGCTCAAAGTTTACTTAAAACATTGGATCAAACAATAACGGCCATGGGCGGACGTTTGTTATTTGAATATGTTTCTTCTCCTTTGTTAGATTTGGAAAAGATCAATGATAGACTGGATAAAATAGATTATTTTTTTCAAAATGACACCCTACGAGATGAGATCCGGCATTTACTTAAATCCGTGTCTGACATTGAAAGATCTTTGGCGCGTCTTTCTTTAGAAGAACGAGGCGGTCCGAGAGATATGAAAGATATTGCACAAGGTTTATCTCAAATTCCAGCCATCCGAAACGTTATTTGCAAGGGAATTATTCCTCATTCTCTTAAAAAAGATTTACTGGATATGGGTGAGCATAGTGAATTGGTACATGAAATTGAGGCAGCCCTTGTTGATAAGCCTCCGTTAAAGGCAAGAGACGGTGGGTTTATTAAGCAGGGATATTCAGTGGAATTAGATGATGTTTTAAACCTAAAATATAATACGCGTAAAATTCTGGCTGATTTGCAACATCACTATATTCAGATGACCGGAATTAATAATTTAAAAATTTCATTCAACAATCTACAAGGATATTATGTTGAAATTCCGGAGAAACAGGCTTCTCTTATTCAGGAGCATCCCGAATGGGGTTTCAAGCACAGGAAAACACTATTAAACAGCATTCGGTTTATTACTGCCGAATTGATGGATTTGGAATCCAAAATTAATCATGCGGACGAGCAAGCATTATTGATTGAAATGAAATGCTTTGATCAATTACGATCTATGATTTTATCTAAAAAAGAGGAGATTTCGACAGCGGCCTCTCGTCTTGCCGTTTTAGATGTTGCATCGGCATTGGCATATCGAGCGGAGTTGGGACATTGGGTTCGCCCTATCTTAACAGACGGATATGACTTTGAAATTAAGGGGGGACGCCATCCGGTTGTTGAGGCAGCGCTACAAAAAAATCACCAGACTTTTATTCCCAATGATTGCACCTTAGGAGAACCGGATAATAATTTATGGATCTTAACGGGGCCCAACATGGCTGGTAAAAGTACTTTTCTGCGTCAAAACGCTCAAATTGCCGTTATGGCCCAAATGGGGTCTTTTGTTCCTGCCGAATATGCAAAAATCGGATTAATTGATCGATTGTTTTCTCGTGTGGGAGCCAGCGATGAATTGGCTAAGGGGCGATCAACCTTTATGGTTGAAATGGTCGAGGTTGCCTCCATTTTAAACGGGGCGACGGATAAATCCTTAGTCATTTTAGATGAAGTCGGAAGAGGAACGGCTACTTTTGATGGATTATCTCTGGCATGGGCGGTTGTTGAATACTTACATGATCACAATAAATGTCGAGGATTATTTGCAACCCACTACCATGAGTTAACCGCCTTATCTAACCGATTAAGTGGCGTCACCTTACATACAATGCGTGTTAAAGAATGGCAAGGGGATATTGTCTTTTTACATGAAGTTGATAAAGGAGCCGTTAATCGTTCTTACGGGGTTCATGTCGCCAAATTGGCGGGAATTCCCGAACCTGTCATTGTTCGAGCAGAACAAGTTTTGGCACAACTGGAAGAAAAAAAACAAACACAAAAACCGTTATTTGATGATTTACCCTTGTTTTCTCAAGTTTTAAAAACGATATATACAAAGCACGAATCTTCGGTAGAAAAAGAGTTAAAGCAATTAGATATTGATTCTTTATCTCCGCGTGAAGCCTTAAACATTCTTTATCAACTAAAAACAAAATTGGAGTTATAGTATGAATATCATTCAAGCATTGATCGGCTTTATTTTAATGGTTGGAATTTTTTCATTTTTATTCCTCCTTGCCTGGTATGTTGCCATACCGCTTTTGCTGGTATTTGTTTGTGTGGGATTGTTCAATCTTATTCGCTTTAAATGGCACATGAAAAATTTTCGCGGATTTTCTCACACGGAAAAATTTTATGAAACAAAAAATAAAAAATCACATGACCAAGTTATTGATGTGGAATATACAGAAATTAAATAAGGACTTTCTTCTCGTACGATGAGCCAATTTCTTTTGTGACGAGAAGTTCTTATTTTTAAAAAATTCTAACGATTTCTCTTGTCAGGAAGAGATCTTGATCGCCTTAAAGCCTTACCGATAAAAATCTTTATGTTGATAAGTTTCCGAATATTGCGTATGTCGATTAAAGAAAGATTTTGGAGTTATCATATGATTGTTTTTTATTTGGTCATCCCCCAATAACTCATTTATCGAAGAAGGATGGCCGGATTTTTGAAATACATCCTCGCTCGAATCTGAAGAAAGGTTAATCACTTCTCCTGTTTGATTATCAATAATCATCCATTGCCCGCCGGAAGAACTTTGGTATTCTTTGATTATATCATGGCATGATTTTAAGCGTTCTTCACGAATCTGTTGCATGATCTTTTCAAACAAACGGCACAAATAGATAAACGTACAAAAAATTTCTTGGTTCACCAAAGTAAAATTAGGTATATGATCCCTGTTTGATTGTTCATCTCAGTCGGAAATAATGTTTTTTACATATTGAGAAGATTCTGAGGCTCGGTTTACATGTTGTTTTTGCTTCTTTTTTTCTTTTCTACTCATATTGTCTACCGGACTTGTTCTTAAATCTTGAAGCTCTTTTTTCATAATATCCTCCTTTGAGTTCAATGCCGACACACAATTTATACTTGAAACAAACAAAAAACACAACTAAAAAGTGTATTTTTTTTTAAAAAAATTTATTGACAACTCAAAAATCAATACCTAACTTCTATCCCTTTTTTATTTGTCTCCTTTTTTAACATGGGGATCGAGACACAATATTTTTATATTAACTTAGAGAAGAAATATTCTGATATTTATTTTTTTGATTATTCTCGTGTTAATTTTTATGCGGGCTATTTCCTATACAATCATATTCTCCCGTATTACGACTTAAGAAAAAATATTGAGATAAAAAAAAGAGAGCCTTAGAAGGCTCTCTTAATAATATTTAAGAATCAATTTCGATAAGATCCTTTGAGTTCTGCTGTTTCTAAAACATGCCCTTGCATGGCTTGATATAATTCATCAACAGAAAATCCTTCTTTGAGATCTAACATCTTATCCAATGCATAGACCTTAATGTCATAGGTGTGTGGACGATCCGGTGGCATAGGGCCTCCATAGGCTGAAACATGCCAGCTGTTTTCACCTTGGATATATCCGTTATCGGCGCGCATTGAATCACCGGCCGGTATTTTCGTTTGGGTCAAATTGGCAACAAGCCAATGGATCCAAACATATCCGGCAACGGGTATTGCATCCTGATCATCCATAATAATAGCAAAAGAGACGGTATTTTCAGGGGCCCCCTCAATGTGAAGGGGGAGAGAATAAACCGGCATTTCTCGTTCAAACTGAGATCCGTATTTCCCGTATTCGTCTTGAATAATTCCGTTGATGATACCACTACTTGATATTTTCATGTGTCTCCTTTTTTTGTATAACCTGATTGCAAATTTGTTCGACTTTATTCACATAAGTGTCCATAATTATTTTATCAATAACCGCCTTAACAAATATATCCAGCGGTGCGTCTTCTCGATAATCGGCAGGCGTTATAATATCCGCCCGATCATCTCCTTGTATCATGCGAATGGTATCCTCTCTCAGAGGTAAATGGGGTTGATAAACGGCAATCGCATGTCCTCCCTCTCGTTTAACTGTTTTAATTGAGGGGATATCTGTTTCTCCATCTCCGACGTAAATCATATTTTTAAAGGGCATGGGTTTATCTTTATCATCCATGTGTCGATTGATGGAATTATCACTGATATCCAAACACCCTTTGTTAATGCGATATAAAAATTGAGTTTTATTCGTATAATTAACGCTTAATGCCGGCCACACGGCAATGTCATTTTCATCATACATAAACGAGGAGGCAAAAATTTCTTTAAAATAAGGAGCAATAACCGTTCCTTCTACCATTTCCTTTAAACCGGATGAAATAATATAATGCTCCATACGAACTCCTTTTGAAAGAGCGTATGTATTTATGCGATCAAACCAGCCTGAAACCCCCGGAAACAATTGGATTGTTTTTGCATACTTTTTAAAATCTTCTTTTTTGAAGGGTAGATGATGCGCCAAAGATTCTTCCTTCATCAATTTCATATAAGCAAGAATATTATCTGCTTTTTGGGTTAATGCAATCTGATTGCTTTTTTCCCAAAATTCTTGAGGTGTTTGTCCAAGTGATCTGATAAAACCATATTCCTGCATATTGCCGGGAGCCAATGTTCCATCAAAATCATAGCAAATAGCCATTGGAATCAAATCTTTTTTCAATGAACTCATGTCAATTATTCCTTTTTGGGAGAGAGTTTAAATGAGTTCACATAAAATGTCAAACAAAAGTATTTTTATAATTATTTTATGATAGCATTCCTATAAAAAAGGAGAATTTTTTCTCTCATTCTTTAAACTGGTCATCAGGTCCCCGATTTTACCTTAAAGAGATTTACAACGATTGTTTAATACGGAATCTGGCAAAATATTGGTATTTGATAACATCTTTTCCTTTTGTTGTTGCATGGTATTTAGAAAATCACTTGTAATTTTGAGAATTCTGGGGTGATTGTCGTGTACGCCGATACATCCTTCACACTGGATGATTAAATCAGAATACTTGAACGTGTTTAAAATACAGTGAAGCGATTTGGCTGCGTAATTCCGTTCTTCATCCATTAAAGGAGATGGATTTTGAGGAACAAACCAATAAATAAGCCCTTGGGGTGTTTTATCTTCGTGTTCTGTATAGGTGAGTGTTAAAAATTTCATTATTTTTTGTTTTTGGGATGAATAGATCATGGCATCTTGGATTTGTTCAATTTGAGGGTTTAAAAACGGATCATTCATACGACCGATTATTTGATTATTTTTTCTTAAGAATTCGATTTTCCCCTGAGGAATATACTTCATCAATACGGCAGAAATTATTTTTAAAAGATTTTTATTTGTTGTTTGAAACAAAAAACAGGGCTCCATGCCTCTGTCTATTTGGCATTTGGATGGTTCACACAAGCGTTTTAAAAGGGCCATATCCGATTGATTTATTGTCATTGAATTAGTCATCTCTTTCCTTTCATTTTTTTAAAAAGTGAAACATTTTATCACAAAAAAGATCAAAATAAAATACTTTTCACACGCGCCTATTTTTTTCGAAAATATATAGACAAATCTACTTTTTTTTGTATACTGACTTTGTTTCAAACAGGAGGAAATAAAAATGAATATTATTTTATGGGATTGGGATAACACATTAGTTGACACGTTTGGCGCCATTTTTGCCGCACAAAATGAAACCAGAAAACATTACAATATGCCCTTATGGACGCCGGAAGAAAGCAAAATGGCGATGAATACATCCGGCAGAAATTTAATTAAAGATGTTTTTGGAGCCGAAAGAGCTACCGAAGCCCGAGCGATTTATCTAAAAGCGTATGCCATGCACGCTGCTGATCTAAAGTTAAAAGAAGGAGCTTTAGAGATTTTAAAATTTGGAAAAACAGCAGGATTTATCCAAATTTTAGCCAGTAATAAGGCGGGATCCATTTTAAGAAACGAAGCTGAAACACTGGGTGTCAGCCAGTATTTTGATCGTTTGATCGGTGCAGAGGACACGGATTCTGATAAACCCTCTAAGACATTTACGGATTCTGCGATTCAAGGATTTGATGTAAAAAAAATTATTAGTATCGGGGATGGAAAATCCGATATTCAAATGGCTCGCAATTATGAGAACGGGATTGGTATTTTAGTTGGAACAAACCCTCATTCAAAAGAGTTTGAAATTCTGCATCCGGATTATGCTGTTTCTGATTTAAAAGAAGCCCTTCCTATTTTAAAAAATTTGATTGCCGAATATATTTTTAGATTTAACAGAAACATTCTACGATGTTCGGATTAAAAAATAACAAGAAAGAACGTTTGTGTTGACGATCTTGTTTAGGAAACACCGACTTCTTCAATAAGATCAGGTTGCTTGTAATATCACTCAAAAGTCCCCTTTTGGGGGCTTTTTTTGTGTTTGGTCCTGTTGAAATGATTATTACAGAGGGGAAAATAAATACTTTTTAAATCAATTACTTATATTTTTATTCCTCTGTCGCAAGAAAAGGATCCTTTTTTTTATACACGAAAGGATGGGAGAAAATCAAGGTTTTTTTGATCTAAAAAGTGTTTCAAAAAAAGGATCGTTTTTTTGAAACACTTTTGGAGGGACGGAATCTTCAAATTTGGAGGGAGAGAATGTTTAAAGAGTTGATTTTAAAGAGTAAGATTAAGGCCAAAATTAAAAATCTGCAAAAAAGAGAACCTGCCGAATCGGGTCGGTCGATGGTGGAGATGTTGGGAGTTTTGACAATTATGGGTGTTCTCTCAATCGGAGCAATTGCAGGATATCGATATGCGATGGATAGCTATAAAGCAAATGAGACAATCAACGAGCTGACACTTAGAGCAGTGAGTGTGGGCGAACAGGTGAGACAAAACAAAGGAATGCTCACAATGGATGAATTCCCTGCGACAACAAGACAAGGCTATCCCGTGACGGCGTTTCGGGAACCGGATGATCCGAAACTGTTTGAGTTAGAAGTGACGCATGTGCCTGTGGGGGTGTGTCGCAAGATTTTAAAGATGGGGTGGAAACTCCCTGTTTTGATGATGGCAAACGAGATTGTGTATGGGGGGAACGACTTGATCTGTGAACCGAGTGAGATGGATAACAGAGAAACGGCCAGCATGGTATTTTTGTTTGATGAGGATCTGGACGAGACAGCCCTGCCTAACTGGTATTGTGAGGAAGACAGTGATTGCGGATCGTGTCAACGGTGTCAAGAGAACATTTGTGTGTCCTCGTGCGAGGGGTATGAGCGGTGTGCTCAAGATACGGAGACGGGGGAA